>CALGFL010000405.1 GCA_937881145.1 uncultured Bordetella sp. | reverse complement strand
GGCTGGGCAGCCAGGTGGAGACCGACGGGACGTAGGTGACGATATTGATCGCGCTGAAGATGGCCAGGTAGTACGGCCAGGCAATCTTGGTCGTCTCGCCTATCGACACCTCGCCGATCGCGCAGCCGACGAACTGCACCGAGCCGATGGGCGGGTGCACCAGGCCGAGCGAGCAGTTCAGCAGGATCATGATGCCGAACTGCACCGGGCCCACGCCATAATGCATGGCCAGCGGCAAAAAGAGCGGCGTGGTGATGAGGATGTGCGCCGCCATATCGACAAAAGTGCCCAGGAACACCTGGATGATGTTGATGTACAACAGCATCAGCCAGGGTATGGTGGTGGCGTCGCGCAGCATGTGCTCGATGGTGTCGGGAATCTCCAGGTAGGCCATCTGAAAGCGCAGCATGTTCGACACGCCGATCAGCAGCAGCACCACGCCGGTGGTCTTGGTCGCCCGGGCCAGCGCCGTGAACAGCTTTTCGAACGTCATGCTGCGATAGACGATCGTGGTCAGCACCAGCGAGTAGCCCACCGCGATGGCGGCTGCCTCGGTCGCCGTGGCGACGCCCTTGGCCACGCAGCCCAGGATGATGAGGATGACGAACAGGCCCGGCAGCGCGCCGACGAACGAGCGCGCGACGGCATACCAGCCGGGGAATTTCGTGACCGCGGTGGTGCCGTCGGCGCGCTTGGGAAAGCCGAATTTCACGGCCTGCCAATAAGCGGCCACCAGCACCAGGCCCAGCACCCAGAGCACCGGGATCAGCCCCGAGAACAGCAGATCGCCGATGGACACGCCGCTGACCTCATGGCCGTGCACGGTGCCGGCGATGCCCTGCGCCGCGAGCGCGTAGATGATCATGTTGGTCGAAGTGGGCATCAACGCGCCGGCCAGCGACGAGTGCGTGGTGACGTTGACGGCATAGGCCGCGCTGTAGCCTTCGCGCTTCATGAGCGGAATGACCACGCCGCCCATGGCCGAGGTGTCGGCCGTGGGCGAACCGGACACGCCGCCAAACAGCGTGCAGGCCACGGCGTTGGCCAGGCCCAGGCCGCCGCGGAAGTGGCCGACCGCATCCTGCGCAAAACGCAGGATGCGGTCGGCGATGCCGCCATGCAGCATCAACTCGCCCGACAGAATGAAAAATGGCACCGCGAGAAAGGAAAATGCGTTGATGCCCGACACCATGGATTGCATGGCCGTGGCGATGGGCAAGCCTTCATAAAAATAGGTCAGAACGCAGGACAGGCCCAGTGCGAACGAGACGGGAACGCCGAACGCCAGGAGGGCAAGAAAACTGATGGTGAGAAGGGCGAGTTCCATGAGGTTCAGTTTTGTTTGTGTAGGAGCATGTCCAGCAGGTGCTCGAGGCAGAACAGCACGATGCATGCGAAGGCCACCGCGGGGATGAGATAGCGTATGCCCTCGGACAGTTCGATGATGGGAATCGTGTCGCCCATGGTGATCTGGGCCATTTGCACGCAGCCGCTCAAGGCCGCCAGCGCAAAGACGATCAGGCACACCTGCTGGAAGATCTCCATGGCCAGCTTGCCCTTGGGCGGCAGGCGTTCGACCAGCGAGTCCAGGCCGATGTGGCCGCCGTCGCGCACGCGCAGCGCGGCGCCGAAGAAGGCAATGACCAGGACCATCAGCAGGGCGATGGGCTCGACGAAATCGGCGCCATGATCGAATACATAGCGCATGATCACGCCGTACAGCACGATCGCGCACAGGACGATCAGGCAGAGGGCCGAAACCCAGCTCATCACGCCGGCGATGAATTTGTTGGGTAGTTTCACGAAGTTCATTGGCGGAATCCATGGCAGCGCCGGCGGCAATGCCGCCGGCGCGATGGGGTAAAACAGGCTGAAGCTTAGTGGACGGCTTCGATGTCGTCGACGATCTTCTTCATCGCCGGGGTCGACTCGTACTTGGCCCACACGGGTTGCATGGCCTTGACGAAGGCGTCGCGGTCGATGTCCTTGGCCGGGATCACGGTGTCGCCGTGCGAGAGCACGTAGGCGCCTCTCCTGATGCGACGCTTTACTTCGGCGCCGAAGCCTTCGCTGCGCCTCTTCATGTACATGTCCTGCAGGTCGGAGTCCTGCGCGGCGCGGTGGCCGTAGCGCACGCCGTCGAAGCGGCTCAGGTTCGACGACGCCTCAGCCGGGG
>CALGFL010000404.1 GCA_937881145.1 uncultured Bordetella sp. | reverse complement strand
GCCGCAGCCTTCGCACACCGCGCTGTTGATCAGCAGGCGGCGCGGCGGGTCGGGGTATTGATTCTTCTTGCGGCGGCGGCGCTTTTCGGTGGCGCAGGTCTGGTCGTAGATCAGCACGGTCACGCCCGCAATGGCGCGCAGCTCGCGCTGCAGCGCGTCGAGATCGCGGCGGTGATGCACGGCGACGCCGCCCAGGTCCACGCCGCGATATTTCTCGGGTTCGTCGGTCGTGACCACGATGCGCGCCACGTCTTCGCCGCGCAGCTGCTGGCAGATCTGCGGCACCGAGATCGGGCCGTCCACCGGTTGTCCGCCGGTCATGGCCGTGGCGTCGTTGAAGAGAATTTTGTAGGTGATGTTGGCGCGCGCAGCGACGGCCTGGCGGATGGCCAGGTAGCCCGAGTGATAGTAGGTGCCTTCGCCCATGTTCTGGAAGACGTGCGGCATGTCGACATAAGGCGCGAGCCCGACCCAGTCCGCGCCTTCGCCGCCCATCTGCGTCAGGCCGCCGGTGGCGCGGTCCATCCAGGTGGCCATATAGTGGCAGCCCACGCCGCCCAGCGCCTGGCTGCCTTCGGGCACTTTGGTCGAGGTGCTGTGCGGACATCCCGAGCAGAAGTAGGGCTGGCGGCGCATGCCGTCGGCTTCGTTCGATAGCGGCGCCGGGCACTGCAGACTCGCGTCGGGCGTCGTTGCGATGCCGGCCGTGCGCTGCAGCCAGGCAGCCAGCGGCGCGGCAAGAAGCGACGGGCGCAACTGGCCGGCAGGCGGAATCATCGCCGCGCCATCCAGGCCGAGGCGGCCGCATACCGAGGGGTGCCGCGGCAGGTTGAAAAGCAGATCCTTGACCTGGCTTTCGACCACCGCGCCTTTTTCTTCGATCACCAGAATATGCGAGAGGCCGCTGGCGAATTCGAGCAAGCGTTCCGCATCCAGCGGCCAGGTCAGGCCGGGCTTGTAGAGGCGTACCGCTTCCTGCGATACACCCAGGCGCCGCAGGGCTTCCAACGCATCCAGATAGGCCTTGCCCACGGCGACGATGCCGACCTGGGCGCGCGGCGCGGGCCAGGCCAGCTGGTCGATGCTGTGGCGCCGCGCGAAGGCCTTGACCGCGTCCAGGCGCCGCAGCATGCGCGCTTCGATGGCCAACGAGAGAAAGCCGCGCGTGTCGTATTCGGTGGACTCGCGCGGCAGCAGCGGATCGTCGGGCATGCCGTATTCGGGCGTGGGCGCCAGTTCGAAAGACTGGCCGCTCTCCACCGTTTCGGAAATCGCCTTGAAGGCTACCCAGGTACCCGCGTGGCGCGACAAGGCCCAGCCCCACAAAGCGAAGGTCTCGTACTCGCAGACCGAGGCCGGGTTGATGATCGGTGTCATCCAGCCCATGAGCGAGGCTTCGCTGGCGTGCGGGATCGACGAGGACACGGCGGCATGGTCGTCGCCCACCACCATCAGCACGCCGCCGTGGCGCGAAGCGCCGGCCGCGTGGCCGTGATGCAGGGCGTCGCCGGCGCGGTCCAGCCCGGGTCCTTTGCCGTACCACATGGCGTAGACGCCCTGGACCTTGCGGTCCGCGCGCAGGCCTGCCTGCTGCGTGCCCATGACGGCGGTGGCGGCCAGGTCTTCGTTGATGGCGGGCAGGAAGCGCACGCGATTGGCGTCCGTCAGCGCCTGCGCCTTCCACAGAGTCAGGTCGACACCGGCCAGCGGCGAGCCGCGGTAGCCCGAGACGAAGCCCGCGGTATTCAGGCCACGCTCGCGGTCCAGCCGGCCCTGGGTGAGCAGCGCGCGCACCAGGGCCTGCGTGCCGGTGAGAAAGACGCGGCCTTGCGTGCGGGTGAGGTTGTCGTCGAGCCGGTAATCGTAGGCAATCGGCGCGGCCGGCGTGGGCGCGGCCGGCGGGGCGGGGGAGCCGTCCATGATGGGATTGTTCTCCATGGTGTTATGACCATGATAGGCAAGCCAAGGTGTGCGTTTATTGCGTATTCGAGGCGTATATTCCCTAAAATACGAAATAAATATTTCGCATTTAGAAATTTTTTGGAATAAAAATGGATAAGACCGATATCGGCATCTTGCGCGCCCTGCAGCAGGACGGACGCGCTTCGGCCCAGCAACTGTCCGAGCAGGTGGGGCTGTCGACCGCGCCGGTGTGGCGGCGGGTCAAGGCCCTGGAGGCCGGCGGCGTCATCCAGGGCTATCACGCCCGCGTCGATCGCAGCAAAGTGGGCCTGCAAAGCTGCATGTTCGTGCAGATCAGCCTGGAGCGGCATATCGCCAGCACCGTCGAGAACTTCGAGCGCTCGGTGCGCGATGCGCCCGAGATACTCGAGTGCTATGCCGTCACGGGCGATTCGGATTTTCTGCTCAAGATCCTGGTGGAAAGCCCGCAGGCCTACGACCAGTTCCTGCACCGCTTTCTCTTTAACTTGCCGGGCATACGCCAGACCCGCACCATCGTGGCGCTGCGCGAGATCAAGAACGAGGTCAGGCTGCCCTTGTAGCCGCGCGCGGGCCGTCAGTGTTGTGCAATTGCCGCAGGCAAGGGCCGCGCCATGCATGGCGCGGCGGCGTTTCATTGCCTTGGCGGGGCTCGATCTTTAGAGTGGCGGTAGTGTTGTCGAGTTGCCGCGCCGTCGGGTGCGGCTTGAGATTGTCGGGCCCCGGGCCCTTGGAATCATGCGTCGTTCGTCTTCTGTATCGATGGCCGGCGCGGCGTGCGCCGCGCTTGCAGTTCTGGCAGGTTGCGCCAGGAACAATCCCCCCGCGGTGGCCGAGGCCCCGCCCCAGCCCCCCGCCGTGGTGTGCGTCCCGGCCCAGCCGGGCGATCCGATGATCGGCACCTGGTATTCGACGTCCCGGCCTAAGGGCGTGGCGGGCGACTATCGATCCCTGAAGGTGTTCTCTGCCGACGGTCACATGAGCTACACGTCGCAACTGCGGTTCGGCCGGCGAGTGCGCCCGGCCCTGGACGAGACGGGCTGCTGGCAGGTGGTCGACGGCATTCTCACCATGCAGACCACGGCGTCCCATGGCGAAGACGTCGACACCGCCGATCCGATCTACACCAACCGTTATCGCGTCGAAAAGAAGAACCGCAACCAGCTGATCCTGCGCAGCCTGGGCGATGGCCGCACGCTGGTCGAGCGGCGCATGCCGACCGGCTATCAATTGCCGGATTGACGCGGCCGGCTAGGTGCGGCCTGCAAGGCGCGATTGCCCACGCACGCGGCACGGTATATCGATCATGGATCGCAGAAAAGATTTACTTTGTTCCCATCATCAATCGGGAGTACGCAATGGATATCGACCGCTTCAAAGTTCATCACGTCAAGATCGTTGCCGGCATCGATTCATTGCGCAACCTTGCCCGCTCGGGGGTCAAGGAACATGCCCGCGACATCGCCCAGGAGCTGGGCGCGCTGTCGCGCCTCGTGACCCAGCATCTGGCCGTGGAAGACCGGATCCTGTACCCCACGCTCGCGCAAAGCGGCAATCAAGGGGTGGCCGCGATGAGCGCGCGCTACCAGCAAGAGATGCAGGGCATTGCCTTCAAATTCATCAATTTTGCGCGGCAATGGAGCGACGCGGCGCACCTGGCGAAAGAGCCCGAGGGCTTTCGCGCCGAAGCCAACACGGTATTGCGCGGCGTCTACGAACGCATACAGCGCGAGAACCGCGAGTTCTATCCGACGGTGGAGCGGTTGTAGTCCCGTAGCCGCTTCGTCGGCGGCGCCGTTCGATCGGATCAGAGCGCGCTCAGGCGCGCGAGCACGGTTTCCTTGCCCAGCAGCGCCAGCACGGCGTCGACCGCCGGCGTCTGGGCGCGGCCGGTGACGGCAACGCGCAGCGGGATGGCCAACTGCGGCATCTTCAGGCCGCGCTCGGCCAGCACGGCCTTGATGAGGGCGGCGATGCCTTCCTTGGTCCATTCGGCGCCTTGCGCCTGCGAGGCGAAGGCAGCGAGCGCTTCACGCGCGGCGGGCGTCAGATGCTGTTCGGCCAGCTCGGTGGGCGCGCTCCGATACGGACCGCAGAAGAGCATGGCGCCTTCGGCCAACTGCTCCAGCGTTTCGGCGCGGTCTTTCAGCAGGGCCAAGGCGGCGGGCAGATCCACGGCTCGCGGATCGCCGCCGCGCGCGACGATGCGCGGCGCGACGCGCTCGGCCAGTTCGGCCTCGGGCATCTGCTTGATGTAATGCGCGTTGACCCAGTTGAGCTTCTTCGGATCCCACTGCGAGGCGGACTTGGACAGATGGTCGGCGTCGAACCACTGCACCAGCTGCTCGCGGGTGAAGAGCTCGTCGTCGCCGTGGCTCCAGCCCAGGCGGGCCAGGTAATTGACCATGGCCTCGGGCAGATAGCCTTCTTTGTCGTACTCCATGACATTGACCGCGCCATGACGCTTGGACAGCTTCTGCCCGTCGGGGCCGAGGATCATGGGCACGTGGCCGTATTGGGGCAGCGTGGCGCCCAGCGCGCGCAGGATGTTGATCTGGCGCGGCGTGTTGTTGACGTGATCGTCGCCGCGCAGCACGTGGGTGATGGCCATGTCCATGTCGTCGACCACCACGCAGAAGTTGTAGGTGGGCGTGCCGTCGGGCCGCGCGATGATGAGGTCGTCGAGCTCGGTGTTGTCGAAACTGATGGGGCCCTTGATGAGATCGACCCACGTGGTCGCGCCGCCTTGCGGGTTCTTGAAGCGGATCACCGGCTTGCGGCCTTCGGGGATGGGCGCGAGCGTCTTGCCCGGTTCCGGGCGCCAGGTGCCGTCGTAGCGCGGCTTGTCGCCGCGGGCGCGGGCGGCTTCGCGCATGGCCTCGACTTCTTCGGGAGAGCTGTAGCAATGGTAGGCCGTGCCGGCCTGCAGCATGCCGGCCAGCACCTCGCGGTAGCGGTCCATGCGCTGCATTTGATAGAAGGGGCCTTCGTCGGGCTGCATGCCCAGCCAGGCCATGCTGTCGATGATGGCGTCCACGGCTTGCTGGCTGGAGCGCTCCACGTCGGTGTCTTCGATGCGCAGCACGAAGACGCCTTGATGATGGCGGGCATAGGCCCAGGAGAACAGCGCGGTGCGCGCGCCGCCCAGATGCAGGAAGCCGGTGGGCGAGGGTGCGAAGCGGGTACGGACGACAGAAGGCGTTTGCTGGGTCATGGCGGGGCGGCAGTAAAGGGGCCGCAACGAGCGGACGCGCGGCCGTAGGTGGACGGGGCGCGGTCTTGTTACGATGAATGGATCTGCCCTATTTTAGATGAGTGCCGTCTGCACTTTTGCGCCGCCATGCTGCGACACGCTCTCGCCCCCCTGTTCGAGCCGGATTCCCTGGTCGTCGCGGCCGACCGCGACCTGCCCGTCCTGGCCGTGCTGCTGGCCGAACTGCGTGCGCGCACCACGGTCGCGACCTGCGCGTTCAGCCATGTGCCGGTGCTGCCCGCGTCGTGCCAGGGCCTGGCGCCGGGCGGGCGGCCCGACCTGGCCCTGGTCTGCGTCGCGCCCATGGCGTTGCCCGAGACGCTGCGGCGCCTGGCCGCGCTGGCGCCGCGTAGCGCCATCGTCCTGCCTCACGAACTTCCCGATTCGCATCCCGCCGAGACGCGCACGCTGTGCGCAGCGTGGGCCAGACAGCACGATTGCGCGCTGCTCGGCCCGCATTCTTTCGGCGTGCAGCGGCCGCACAGCTGGCTCAACCTCAGCCAGTACCCGACGCTGGCTTTGCCCGGGCGCGTGGCGCTGGTGTCGCAGTCGCGTTCGATCGCCGCCGCCGTCATGGATTGGGCCGAAGACGCCCACATCGGTTTTTCCACGGTGGTGTCGCTCGGCGGCGAGGCCGGGGTCGATCTGTCGCAGACGCTGGACTTCCTGGCCGGCGATGCGCGCAGCGACAGCATCGTGCTGTATCTGGAAAAAGCCGGTCCCGCGCGCGAATTCATGAGCGCCTTGCGCGCCGCGGCCAGCGTCAAGCCGGTCATCGTGCTCAAGGCCGGCCACGGCGATGCCGTGTTCAACGCGGCGCTGCGGCGCGCCGGCGCGGTGCGCGTGCGCTATTTCATGCAGTTGTTCTCGGCGATGAAGGTGCTGGGCCACGTGCGCCGCCCGAAAGGCGGGCGCGTGGCCGTGCTGTCCAACGGCAACGGTCCGCCGCAGCTGGCCATGGACCTGGTCGGCGTGGACGGCTCCACCACGCCCGCCGGGCTCGAGCCCGGCACGCGCCGCGCCTTGCAGGCCATGCTCGAGCCCGGCGCAGCCGTGGACAACCCCGTCATCAGCTATGCGCCGCTGACGCCCGAGCGCATCCAGGGCATGCTCGACGGCCTGCTGGCCGATGCCGGCGTGGACGGCGTGCTGGCGCTGCTGGCTCCGGATCCTCTGACCGACATGCACGCGGTGGTCGAGCACCTGGCGAAAATCGCGCCCAAGGCGCGCAAGCCGGTGATCACCTGCCTCATGGGCGACGCCGCCATGCGGCCTTTGCGGCGCATGCTCGACGACGCCGGCACGCCGGCCTTTCGCACGCCCGAGACGGCGATGGATGCCTTCGGCGTGCTGGTCTCCTACAACTACAACCAGCAGTTGCTGCAACAGACCCAGCCCTTGGAATCCACGGCGCTGCCGCCCGATATCGCCGGCGCGCGCGCCGTGATCGCCCTTGCCAGGCAGGAAGGCCGGTTCGAATTGAGCGCGGCCCAGGCGCAGGCGTTGCTGGATGCCTTCCAGGTGCCGCTATCGGTTTTGCCTGAAGAGGCCGCGCGCGCCGAGCCGGACACGCGCCCCGTGTCGGTGCGCGTGTTGCGCGACAGCCGGCTAGGACCCGTGGTGCGTTTTGGCGCAAGCGGCCCGCAAGCCGATCTGCCGGGCTGGGGCGGCAGCATGGAACTGCCGCCGCTCAACGGCTATCTGGCGCGCCAGCTGCTGGAGCGCAGCCGACTGTGGCGCAGCGTGATCGGCCCCGACGTGGACGCCAGCGTCACCGAAAGCCTGCAGCATGCGCTGGTGCAGATCTCCGAGCTGGTCTGCGAGCTGCCTGACGTCGAGATGCTGGCGATCGATCCGCTCTATATCGGCGCGACGCATCTGCGTGCGGCCGGTGTGCGCATGCGGATCACGCGCGAGGCGGCCGGATCGCCGCAGCTGAGCGGCTATCCGCACATGGCCATCCACCCGTACCCCACGCGGCTGGTGCAGGTGCGGCGCATGGAAGACGGCACGCCCTGGGTCATCCGGCCCATACGCCCCGAGGACGGCGAATCGCTTCAGGTCTTCATCCGCGGGCTGTCGGAGCGCTCGCGTTATATGCGCTTTGTGTCCATGCTGCGCGAACTGACGCCGCGCATGCTGACGCGCTACACCCAGATCGACTATCACCGCGAGCTGGCGCTGGTGGCGTGCACGCTGGTGCCCAATCCGGAGCATCGCGGCCATCCGCGCGAGGTCATCATCGGTTTCGCGCACTACCTGCGCAATCCCGACGGGCGCGGTGCAGAGTACGCGCTGGTGATCGGCGACGATTGGCAAAAGCGGCATCTGGGCGGGCAATTGATGCAGGCCCTGATCGCCGAGGCCCGGGATCAGGGCCTGGAATACATCGAAGGCCTGATCCTGTCGACCAACCGGCCCATGCTGACGCTGATGACGCGCCTGGGGCTTGTCAACGAGGCCGACCCGGAAGATCCGACCATGCGCAGAGTCTGGATGGATTTGAAGCCGGCCGCCGGTTCGCCGGCCGCCGGATCGCCGGCCGCCGGATCGAGCGATATCAAACGATGACGGTTTGCAGGAAATCGCGGATGTCGCCGATTTCCTGCGGGCAGACCGCGTGCGGCATGGGGTAAGTGTGCCAGCGCACGTCGTAGCCCAGCGCTTCCAGTTTCATGCGCGAGGCTTCGGCGCGAGGCAGGGCGACCACCGGATCGAAGACGCCGTGGGCCAGGAAGATGGGGGTGCGCGCGTTGGCGGGCTGACGTTCGGCATCGGCCAGATCGAGAAGCGGCAGGTAACCCGACAGGCCCATCATGCCGGCCAGTTTTTCCGGCAGGCGCAGGCCGGTGTGCAGGGTCATGGCGCAGCCTTGCGAGAAGCCGGCGAGCACGATGTTCGAGGTGGGAATGCCGCGCGTGTTTTCGCGGGCGATGAGGGTGCGCAGGGCTTGTTCGCTGGCGCGGATGCCGGCGGCGTCTTCGCGACGCACCAGGTCCATGACCAGGATGTCGTACCAGGCTGGCATGACCATGCCGCCGTTGATGGTGATGGGCTGTGCGGGGGCGTTGGGGAAGACAAAGCGCGTGGCGTGCTTTAGACCTCGCGCGACTTCGGGGACGATGGGGGCGAAGTCGTTGGCGTCGGCGCCCAGGCCATGCAGCCAGATGACGGCGTGCG
>CALGFL010000403.1 GCA_937881145.1 uncultured Bordetella sp. | reverse complement strand
GTCATCACCAAGCACTGCCTGCGCAATGCGCTGATCCCGGTGGTGACGATGATGGGCCTGCAGTTCGGCTTCCTGCTGGGCGGCTCCATCGTGGTCGAGGCCGTGTTCAATTGGCCGGGCGTGGGCCGGCTGCTGATCGACGCGGTCAACGTGCGCGACTACCCGGTCATCCAGGCCCTGGTGCTGATGTTCTCCCTCGAATTCATTCTGATCAACCTGGTGGTGGACGTGCTTTACGGTTTCATCAATCCCACCATCCGCTACAAGTGAGCCCGGCATGACGCAAGTTTCCGCTACCGCCGCCGCGCCCACCTCAGGCAATGCCGTGCGCACGCCCTGGAGCGAGTTCTGGCGCAAGTTCAAGAAGCAGAGGCTGGGCATGATCGCCCTGGCCTTCGTGCTCTTTCTGATCGTGATCGCCATCCTGGCTCCCTGGATCGCGCCGTTCGATCCCGAAAACTATTTCGACTACGACATGCTCAACAGCGGCCCGTCGATGGCGCATTGGTTCGGCGTCGATTCGCTGGGGCGCGACATCTTCAGCCGCGTTCTCGCGGGCTCGCGCATCTCGCTGGCCACGGGCTTTTTCTCGGTGTTCCTGGGCGGCCTCGTCGGCACGACGCTGGGTCTCATGGCCGGCTACTACGAAGGCTGGTGGGACCGTGTCACCATGCGCATCTCCGACGTGCTGTTCGCCTTTCCCGGCATTCTGCTGGCCCTGGGCGTGGTGGCCATATTGGGCAGCAGCATGACCAACGTGGTGGTGGCCGTGTCGGTGTTCAGCGTACCGGCCTTCGCCCGGCTGGTGCGCGGCAACACGCTGGTGCTCAAGAACCTGACCTACATCGAATCGGCCAGGAGTATCGGCGCGTCTGACTGGACCATTCTCGTGCGGCACATCCTGCCGGGCACGATCTCGTCCATCGTGGTTTACTTCACCATGCGCGTGGGCACTTCCATCATCACGGCGGCCAGCCTGTCGTTCCTGGGCATGGGCGCGCAGCCGCCCACGCCGGAGTGGGGCGCCATGCTCAACGACGCGCGCGCCGACATGGTCAACGCGCCGCATGAAGCGCTCTTTCCGAGCCTGGCCATCTTCCTGACGGTGCTGGCGTTCAACCTGCTGGGCGACGCGCTGCGCGACGCGCTCGATCCCCGGATCGACCGCCGCTAAAGAGGGATGAATAAGGGTTAGACGATGCAATCCATGAAAGAAGGCGACGTGCCGCGCATCGGCGTCTTGCCTTCGGGTCCGCGCGATTCGATATGCGATGTGGACGGCGTGACGGTCGGGCATTGCACGCTCGACCACGAATCGGTGCAGACCGGCGTGACGGTGATCCGTCCGCACGGTGGCGATCCGTACCGCGACAAGGTGCCTGCCGGCGTGACGGTGCTCAACGGCTTTGGCAAGAGCGTCGGCCTCATGCAGGTGCAGGAGCTGGGCGTGCTCGAAACGCCGATCGCGCTCACCGGCACCTTCGGCGTGGGCGCCGTGTTCAACGCGCAGGTGCTGCAGGCCATCCAGGCCAATCCCGGCGTGGGCCGCGAGCTGGGCACGGTCAACCCGCTGGTGTTCGAGTGCAACGACGGCTATCTCAACGATATGCAGTCCCTGCCCGTGGCCGAGGCCCATTATCTGCGCGCCTACGATGCCGCCGGCTCCGATTTCGCGCAGGGTGCGGTCGGGGCGGGGCGGGGCATGTCCAGCTTCGGGCTCAAGGGCGGCATCGGTTCGGCCTCGCGCGTGGCGGCGATAGGCGGACGCCCTTATCAGGTGGGCGCGCTGGTGCTGTCGAACTTTGGCAAGCTGTCCGCGCTGACCGTGGCCGGCCGGCCCTTCGGCCGCCTGCTGTCCGAAAGGCTGGAGCAGGGCGTGGCGGGGCGCAGGCGCATAGAAGATCAGGTCGACAAGGGCTCGATCATCCTCCTGATCGCCACGGATGCGCCGCTGGATGCGCGCCAATTGCGCCGCCTGTCGCTGCGTGCCGGCGTGGGGCTGGCGCGCACCGGGTCGAACTTCGGCCACGGCAGCGGCGATATCGCGCTGGCTTTCTCCACCGCCTATACCGTGCCGCACCTGGCCGAGCGCGGCATGCCGGCCGTGCCCATGTTGCACGAGACCCGGCTCGACCCGCTGTTCGACGCGGCGGCCGAAGCGGTCGAACAGTCCATCGTCGCCGCGCTCTGGCGCGCCGAAATGGTGCTTGGCCGCGACAACCACGTGCGCCTGGCCGTGCGCGAATTGATTCCCGAATGGCGCGACTGGCTGGCCCGCACGGTCTTGTGATTTTTTGCCGACGCGGCGCGAGGGCATTCATTTACGGATTTTCATCATGAAGATACTCATTTCCACCGATATCGAGGGCGTGGCCGGTGTGTTCCATGTCGAGCAGACGCGCGCGGGCAACGGCGAATACGAGCGTGCCCGCGCCTGGATGACGGCCGAAGCCAATGCCGCCGTACAAGGGGCGTTCGCGGGCGGCGCCGCCGAGGTGCTGGTCAACGATTCGCACGGCGGATTTCGCAATCTGCTGCCCGACCAGCTCGACGAGCGCGCCCGCTTGGTGCTGGGCAAGCCGCGCTACCTGGGCATGATGAGCGGCCTGGAAGAAGGCTGCGGCGCCGTGCTGATGGTGGGCTATCACAGCCGCGCGCAAGGCCGCGGCGTGCTGGCCCACACGATCAACAGCTTCGCTTTCGCGCGCGTGCGCCTGAACGGCATGGAGCTGGGCGAGGCCGGTTTGTACGGCGCCTTGGCCGGCGAACTGGGCGTGCCGGTGCTGATGGCCAGCGGCGACGACGTGTTCATCGCCGAAACGCGCCCCCTCTTTGCGCAGGCCGAGTGGGTGCAGACCAAGGTGGCGCATGGGCAGGGCAGCGGCGTGACGCTGTCGCCGGCGGCGTCGCGCAAGGCCATCGCCCAGGCCGCCGAGCGGGCCGTGCGCGCGGCCCTGTCGCGCAAGGGCGCGGACAAGGTCGAGCCGTTTCGCATTCCCGGTCCGATAGAATGCCAGCTGCAGACCCAGAGCACGGCGTTGGCCGATCTGTTCTGCACCTGGCCCACGCTGGAACGCGTCGACGGCGTGACGCTGCGCTTCACGGCCGACACCGTGCAAGCCGCCATCCGCACGCTCAACAGCCTGTCGGCCATGTCCTTCATGCTGCGTTAGTGTCTACAGGCCCCAATTCGAACAGGAATCCCATGTCCACCATACCCGAGCGCATTGCCTCCCTGCGGCAAGCCATGCGCCGCCTCAAGCTCGATGCCTGCATCGTGCCATCCGCCGATCCGCATCTTTCCGAATACCTGCCGCAGTACTGGCAAGGCCGGCGCTGGCTGTCGGGTTTTACCGGCTCGGTGGCCACGCTGGTCGTCACGGCCGAGTTCGCCGGCCTGTGGGTCGACAGCCGCTATTGGGTGCAGGCCGAAAAGCAGCTTGCCGGCAGCGGCATCGCGCTGATGAAACTGGCCGTCCAAGGCTCGCTCGGGCACGTCGAATGGCTGGCGGCCAACCTGCGCGCGGGCGCGCGCGTGGGCGTGGACGGCCGGGTGCTGGGCCTGGCGGCCTTTCGCGCGCTGACGCAGGCGCTGGCGCCGGCAGGTGTGGCGCTGGACATCATGGCCGACCCGCTGGGCGAAATCTGGCAGGACCGCCCGCCGCTTCCGGCCGCGCCGGTCTTCGAGCATCTGCCGCCCTACGCCACGCAATCGCGCGCCGAGCGCCTGGCGCGCGTACGTGAGGCCATGGCCCGGCACAAGGCCGACGTGCACCTGCTGTGCACGCTGGACGACATCGCCTGGGTGTTCAACCTGCGCGGCTCCGATGTCGAATACAACCCGGTATTCCTGGCCCATGCCCTGATCGGCGCCGACCACGCCACGCTTTTCGTGGGCGAGGGCAAGGTGTCCGACGCGCTGCGCGCGCGGCTGGCCGAAGACGGTGTGGACGTCGCGCCCTACGGGCACACCGCCGAAGCCCTGGGCTCGATCGAAGCGGACCAGACCCTGCTGATCGATCCGGCGCGCGTAACCTGCGGCGTGTTCCACCTGATGGATCCGGCCGTCGCCCGCGTCGAGGCGATCAATCCTTCGACCTTCTTCAAGTCGCGCAAGAGCGATGCCGAACTGGCTCACGTGCGCCAAGCCATGGCGCACGACGGCGCGGCCCTGTGCGAATTCTTCGCCTGGTTCGAAGCCGCGATGGCAGCAGGCGAGACCGTGACCGAACTGGACATCGACACGCACCTGACCTGCGCGCGCGCGCGCCGGCCCAACTACGTCAGCCTGAGCTTTTCCACCATCGCCGCCTTCAATGCCAACGGCGCCATGCCGCATTACCGCGCCTTGCCCGAATCGCACGCGGTCATCGAGGGCGACGGCCTGCTGCTCATCGATTCGGGCGGGCAGTACCTGGGCGGCACGACCGACATCACGCGCGTCGTGCCGGTGGGCACGCCGTCGGCCGACCAGAAGGTGGACTACACGCTGGTGCTCAAGGGCATGATCGCGCTGTCGCGCGCGGCTTTTCCGCGCGGCACGCCCGGCCCCGTGCTCGATGCCATCGCGCGCGCGCCGATCTGGGCGGGCGGCGCCGAATACGGCCACGGCACGGGCCACGGCGTGGGCTACTTCCTCAATGTGCACGAAGGGCCGCAGGTGATCGCCTACCGCGCAATGCCGCTGCCGCACACGGCCATGGAGCCGGGCATGATCACTTCCAACGAGCCCGGCATCTACCGCCCCGGCCGCTGGGGCGTGCGCATCGAAAACCTCACGGCCTGCCGTCCGTGGCTGTCGGGCGAGCTGGGCGAGTTCCTGTGCTTCGAGACGCTCACGCTATGCCCCATCGATACGCGTTGCATCGATCGCGATCTGATGCGTCCTGATGAGATCGATTGGCTCGACGACTATCACGCCACGGTGCGCCAGCGTTTGTTGCCGCTGGTGTCGGGCGCGGCTCGGGATTGGCTGATCGCTCGTACCGAGCCGTTGTGAGTTTTTAAAACACCGATTGTTGAGTTCCTAAGTCGCCGAGGCTGCCCTGCGCAATTCCGATGCTCGCCCGGTGGGCTGTGCTTCGGATTGCTCCGGGGTCCTCGGCTTGCAGCTGCCTCATTTGGCGGTTTTAAAGCCTCGCGCGGACTGATGCTGCGAGCCGTCGATAGGGCGGAGGGAGTCCGAAGCGCGGGGCCGGCCAACCGGAGCCCACCGGGCGAGCATCGGAACTCCCGCAGTCCTGTCGACGGCGGCTTAAGATCTCAAATCGGAATTCCGCAATTCTGTTGCATCAAATCAGCAATTCCAGCGACCGATACAAGCGCCGCCGCTCGGAATCCTGCGCGGTCGCGCCGGCCCGGATCGAGATCATCAGGCAGTCCAGGAAGCATTCCGCCGCCGCCGACAAAGGCACGCCACGCCGCGCGACGACGCTCACGGTGGTGCGGTCCACTTCTTCCTTCAACGTGAGCGCGCGCAGATTCTCGCGGGCCAGGCGCGTCTCGACCAGCGGCCACGGAAAAATGCTCACGATGTCGGTGTGCATGAGCAGACCCATGGCCACCGCCCAGGAGTGCGCCAGATGCACCGTTCTGGGCAGCGGCAGGCCGTGCCGGTGGAACACCGTGTCGGCGATCATCTCCTTGCTGGCCGGGTCCCAGTTGAGCAGCCATTCGCTGTCCTGGAACTCCCGCAGCGACCGGGCACGCTCCAGCGGATGGCCCTTGCGCACCACCACGGCCGATTCGGTCGCCATGAGCGGGGTCTGGGTGAACTCCGCGTGCAACGAGGCCGGCATCGGCTTGCCCAGCGAAAAATCCAGCGTGCCGTCGCGCAGGCGCGGCATCGTGATGTTGAGCAGGCCTTCGTAGAACTCGAGCTGCATCTGCGGCATGCGCGTGCGAAAGAGGCTCACGGCATCGGGCAGGAAGGACAGTGCCACCCAGGGCGTGACGCCGATCGCCAGCGTACCGCGGTATTGGCCGCGCCGCCGGTCGAGGTCTTCCTGCGCGCGCGCCATCTGGTGCAAGATGGCGCGCGCGTGCTCGAGCAGCGCCTGGCCCGCCTCGGTGAAGGCGATGCCGTTGGCGTTGCGCATGACCAGCGCGATCTGCTGCTCGGCTTCCAGTTCGCGCACCGCCTTGGTCGCCGCCGCGGGCGAGATGCCCAGGGCGCGCGCCGCGGCCCGGATGCTGCCCGTGTCGGCCATGGCGACGAGCGTGCGGAACTGATGGAATTTCATAAGTGAAAACCCAGGCGGCAACTTCTGGTTGGCAGGCCAACCATTGTAGGACTGCCGGGGCAGAACCGTCGTCACTATCCTAGCGGGCTATTGCCAACGCACCGGCCCCGCTGCCAGGAGACGACGATGAACGCCCCGCTCATTCCTTCCGAGATTGCCGCGATCGAACAAGAGATGATCGCGCTGCGCCATGCCATCCACGCCCACCCCGAACTGGCGTACGAAGAATTCGTCACCGGCGACCTGGTCGCGCAGCGGCTCCAAGAGTGGGGCTACGAGGTGCATCGCGGCCTGGGCGGCACCGGCGTCATCGGCACGATGAAGGTGGGTAGCGGCAGCCGCCGCCTGGGTCTGCGCGCCGACATGGACGCGCTGCCCATCCACGAGACCACCGGGCTCGACTACGCCAGCCGCGTGCCGGGCAAGATGCACGCCTGCGGCCACGACGGCCACACCGCCATGCTGCTGACCGCGGCCCGGCATCTGGCGCAGACGCGCCATTTCGACGGCACCCTGCATCTGATTTTCCAGCCCGCGGAAGAAGGCCTGGCCGGCGCCAAGCGCATGATCGAGGAGGGGCTGTTCGATCTCTTCCCGTGCGATGCGGTGTTCGCCATGCACAACATGCCGGGCCATCCGACCGGCAAATTCGGTTTCCGTCCCGGAGCCTTCATGGCTTCGTCGGATACGGTCATCATCGACATCGACGGCCGCGGCGGCCACGGCGCCGTGCCGCACAAGACGGTGGACCCCGTCGTGGTGTGCGCCAACGTGGTGCTGGCCTTGCAGACCATCGTGTCGCGCAATGTGGCGCCGCTGGACATGGCGATCATCACGGTGGGTGCGATTCATGCGGGCGAGGCCCCCAACGTGATCCCGCAGACCGCGCAGATGCGGCTTTCGGTGCGCGCCCTGCGCCCCGAAGTGCGCGATCTGCTGCAAGAGCGCATCACGGCCCTGGCGCACGCGCAGGCCGCCGTCTATGGCGCCACGGCACGCGTCGACTATCAGCGCCGCTACCCGGTGCTGGTCAACGACGCCGCCATGACCGAGTTCGCCGAAAGCGTCGCGCGCGACTGGGTGGGCGAGGACGGCCTCATCCCCGACCTGGACCCGCTCACGGGCAGCGAAGACTTCGCTTTCATGCTCGAACACTGCGCGGGCAGCTATCTCATCATCGGCAACGGCGACGGCGAGGGCGGCTGCATGGTCCACAACCCGGGATACGACTTCAACGACGACTGCCTCGCGTTGGGCGCCGCCTACTGGGTCAAGCTCACCGAACGTTTTCTGCGCGGCTGACGCGTCGGTCCGAGGACTGAACCGTGCAAGCAAGAACAGGCCGGAACGAAATCTTGCTCCGACCTGCTTGAAATGCAGTCCGCGTTGGCTCAGCCTTCGCGGAACAGAAAGCTGTAGGCGCTCAGCGCCGGCACGCCGCCCAGGTGGGCATAGAGCACCTTCGAGCCGGCGGGAAATTCGCCCAGCCGCACCTTGTCGATCATGCCGTGCATCGACTTGCCCTCGTAGACCGGGTCGGTCATCACGCCCTCGAGCCTGGCGCACAAACGAATCGATTCGAGCGTGCCTTCGTTGGGCAGGCCGTATTCGGGGCCGCCGTAGCGTTCGTCCAGGACGACGTCGGCGGCGGCGATGTCACGGCCCAGTTCTACCTTGTCAGCCGTTTGCCGCGCGATCCGCAGGATCTGCTCGCGCGTCTGCGCGGGCTTGGCCGACGCATCGATGCCGATCACGCGGTCCGCGCGGCCGTCGGCGGCAAAGCCGACCACCATCCCCGCCTGCGTGCTGCCCGTGACCGAGCACACGACGATGTAGTCGAACTTGAAGCCGAGCTCGGCCTCCTGCTGGCGCACTTCCTCGGCAAAGCCGACAAAGCCCAGGCCGCCCAGGGGGTGGTCGGAGCAGCCGGCCGGAATGGCATACGGCTTGCCGCCCGCCTTGCGCACGCTCTCGAGCGCGTCTTCCCAGCTCTTGCGAAAACCGATGTCGAATCCGTCGGGAACCAGGCGCACGTCCGCGCCCATGATGCGCGACATCTGGATATTGCCCACGCGGTCGTACACCGCGTCGTAGTAGTTGACCCAGTTTTCCTGGACGAGCACGCATTTC
>CALGFL010000402.1 GCA_937881145.1 uncultured Bordetella sp. | reverse complement strand
GGTATCGACTTCACGTTCAACTTGATGCCGCACGCGATCGCTGCCATCCATTTGCAGTACGCCAAAACCTGAACGGGCCGTTGATGCAAAACCTGGCCAGGAAATCATGACCACGAAGCACGTGCCGAGCGAAGAATCCGGGCAAGCCTTGGTGCTTTCGGTTCAAAAAAAGGCCTGGAAATTTTTCGCTACCCATGTGCATCCAACAACTGGCCTGGTGCTGGATTCGACGCAGCCGGGCAGCCCCGCCAGCATCGCCTCTGTCGGCTTTGCGCTGTCGAGCTATCCGGTCGCCATCGAGCGTGGCCTGATCACGCGAGACGTGGCACTCTCGCACACGCTTGCCGCGCTTCGCTTCTTCGACGCCGCGGACCAAACGGGCGCCGTCGATGGGACCGGCTTCAAAGGTTTTTTCTATCATTTTCTGCATTCCGATACGGGGCGCCGTGCAGGCAACAGCGAGTTGTCCACCATAGACACGACGCTGCTGCTGGCCGGAATACTGGTTGCCGCGCAATACTTTACCAACGGGAGCGCAAGCGAACGCGAAGTGCGCGAGCGCGCGCAGGCCATCTATGCGCGGGTCGACTGGCGCTGGGCCCAGAACGGCGGCCGTGGCATATCCATGGGCTGGAAGCCCGAAACCGGCTTCATCACCAATCGATGGCTCGGGTACAACGAGGCGATGTTGCTCTATGTGCTGGCGCTGGGAGCGCCAGTGTTTGCGATCGGCCCTGAGGCCTACACAGCCTGGACTGCGACCTTTCAATGGCGGCGCATTTACGGCCAGCCTGTCCTGTATGCCGGCCCGCTCTTCATTCACCAGTTCTCCCATATCTGGCTTGATTTCCGGGGTATTCAGGACGCCTTCATGGCGGGCAAGAAATCCGACTATTTCCAGAACAGCCGGCACGCCACCTATATTCATCAGCAATACGCCATCCGCAACCCGCGTAAGTACGACGGCTATCAGGACAACTGCTGGGGCTTCACGGCCAGCGACGGGCCTGGCGAGGCGACGCTTCGAATCAAGGGGCGAAAGCGTGAATTCCATGGTTACCTGGCGCGAGGTGCACCGTTCGGTCCCGACGACGGAACGATTTCGCCGTGGGCAGGCATCGCATCGCTGCCCTTTGCACCCGAAATCGTGATTCCATTGATGCAAAACCTGAAAGAGTTGCTCGGCTATCACCCTGATGGCATGGGGTTTCACGCCTCATGCAACCGGACCTATCCCGGACACGGATCGCCGCCCGGCTGGGTCGCTCCCTGGCACTATGCGTTGAATCAGGGGCCGATCGTGCTGATGGTCGAAAATTATTGCAGTGGACTGATCTGGCGCCTGATGCGTGAATGCCCGCCCATCCGCCTCGGACTCAAACGTGCTGGCTTCTCGCAAGGATGGCTGGGGGGATAGTCCCATGGTTGCCCACCACCGCGATGTCGGCGGATGCACCCCTTGTGTCGGATACGACCCTCTCAAATGGGTGCCAACGCCCGGACATGACTTGTCCCGCTGGGGAAGGCTGTACCCGTCTTTGCCGCGCTGGTCCGTACTCGCGTCTGCTCAATTTCTTAATAAAAACGACGTTTACCCTTATCTCATATAGACATACAGCTATTTAAATAGTAGTAATCGGTGTATCGGTGGGCCATCGTGAGGCGCTCCCGACGCCCAACGGTCCGTGTGCGCTATCAGACAGACGCGCCGGCATTCCCCGCGCACAGTGACCCGTGCAGACTATTGAAGGGGTTCCAACCATGTTACGCATACGCTCGCCGGCCACGTTCAGGCACTTCGTGCACACGCACTGCAAGCACCACGCACGCCTGAACCTGATGCACCACAACCCCTCCCGGCTGCGCTACGCCGGCAAGAATAAGCGGATCACGTCCCAATGTCTGAGCGACCACAGGCGTGCAAGATGAGCACCCTGAACGCCGACTTGCCCAAGTCGCTGCCGGCCAGGCCGGCACCTGCAAACGCCAAAGACGATCTGAAGACGCTGCCGATCGCCGAGGTCGAAAGGAAGCTCGGCTCGTCACCCGAAGGTTTGAGCGATACCGAGGCGAAGAAGCGGCTGACCCAGTACGGGCCCAACGAGATCGAGGAGAAGAAGACCAATGTGCTGCTGAAGCTTCTCTCCTACTTCTGGGGACCCATCCCCTGGATGATCGAAATCGCGGTAGTGCTGTCCGCCGTGGTGCGCCACTGGCCCGACTTCATCATCATCCTGGTGTTGCTGGTCGCCAATGCCGCGGTCGGCTTCTGGGAAGAACGCCAGGCGGGCAACGCCATCGAGGCCCTGAAGGCCAGACTGGCAAGCAAGGCGCGGGTCAAGCGCGA
>CALGFL010000401.1 GCA_937881145.1 uncultured Bordetella sp. | reverse complement strand
AGGCTGTGGCGTTCCAGCGCTTGCAGCGCGGCATAGAAGGTCGGCGACTCAACGCCTACCAGGTCGCCGGGTTGGGTGACGCTCTCCAGGCACAAGTTCAGCGCCTCCATCGCGCCGTTGGTGCTCACCAGTTCCTCGGTTTCCACACCGCAGCCCATACCGAGATAGCGCAGACCGATCTGGCGGCGCAGTGCGGCGCTGCCGGGCGAAAGGTCTTCCACCGTGCGCCAGGGGTCGAGCCGACGCAGCGCCTTGCCCGTTGCGAGCGCCAGCTTGGGCAAGGGGAACAGCAGCGGGCTGGGGAAGGCCGAACCCATCGGCACAAGCGCCCGGTTCTGAGCGTGACCCAGCACCTGGAAGACCAGCTCGGACACCTCGACGGCGCGCTCCTTGGTCACCGGCCTGGAACTCTCCGGCTCCTGCTGCCAGTTCACCGCGTGGCTGACGAAGTAGCCGGACCGTGGACGGGCCTCGATCAGGCCGCGCGCTTCCAGCAGGTAGTACGCCTCGAAGACGGTGGACGGGCTTACGCCCCGGCTGCGGCTCGCCTCCCGCACCGAAGGCACACGCTCGCCCGGCCGCAACCGGCCGTGGGCAATGGACTCGGCGATCTCTTGTGCGAGGGCTTCGTAGCGCTTCATGGTGCGGCGTCATCGCGTGCAACTGATATGCACAGACAGCAGATTGATCTCCACTGTACTTTCACAAGCGTTTTCGAGGCAAATTACCCCATGCTGTTCATCTGATCTGCTGTTTATTGGGCAAATCTGAATCTGTAATTTCGATGGCTGTTTTGGCACAGTAACGGCCACAAGCGAAAGGATCGTCATGGAATCCCATGCAGCATCCAATTCGGCTCGAACCATTCGTTCGTCTATTTACGGACAAATTCTTAGCTGCTGATGCAGCGTTTTGAGGAAATCATGGAGTGGGTTCCCATATTCTTAATTACGTTTAAGTTGCTCGCGCTAGGCACGTGCATGTTCCTCGGTATCAAGTCTCATCACGACGGACAGAAGGAAGAGAAAGAAAAAGCGAAGAAGGGTGAAATCAACGGACCATAAGCGCACATACGAGCTTGCAGTTCGTCCATTGAGTATTGGCGGCAAAGCCGGCGCAGCGTGGCATTTCAAAACCAGCACGCACTGACGTCCCGCTACGACACAACCAAGCCGCTGACCAATTCCGATGGCAATTGAAAATATTGTCTAAATCTGGTGTGACAGCAGTTCATCGAATCCAACGCTTTACCTGTCAGCCGGGTCAGGGTGCCTCACTGCGATACAGCCAGGATGCTGATCGGTTCCGAAGAAAATTGGGGATAGCGGATCCCGCGCACGTTCAATCTTCCGTGCGCCTGTCGTGGCCCGCTCGCCATACCGTCTTGAAATGCTCCCGTTCTTCGGGCGTCATCGCTTGCCATTTGTGCCAGTGGCGCCGTCCGTGCCAGCCGCCGTGGCCGCGGAAACCGCCGAACAGGATGCGGCTCAGCACCAGCAAACCCAGCGCATGCGTGAAGTCGATCGCATGGGCGCCGGCGAACAGGGTGGGGATCACCCAGTTCCACAGGACCATGACTACCCACCCGAGCACGCCGATGGCGACCACCACGAGCAGCGCTTTACTTGCACACTTGATTCGACAATTCATCTGTCGGCTCCTTTAAATATCCAGATCGTCATAAATGGTTTGCAGCCGGGCTCGCAGATGCAAGACCGCGTAGCGTTTGCGTGCGAGCAGGGTATTGAGCGCGACCCCGCTTTCGCTCGCCATGTCTTTGAAGGACCGGCCCTCCAGTTCGTGCGCGACGAATACCTCGCGTTGATTGGCCGGCAACTCATCGAGCGCGTCCTGCAAGGTCTTGAGCAACAAGGTTCGGGCGTAGACGGCTTCCGGGCCCGTGTCGTACGCCGGCAGGATGAGGTCCAGGCGATATTCGTTGCCGGCATCGTCATCGGCCTGCGGCAGATCCGCCAGGGGCAGTTCCTTCTTTTTGCGAAAGCGGTCGATGATGCGGTTGCGCGCGGCGCGGAAAAGCCATGCGCTCGCCTGTTCTATCGGCGCGGGAAGCCGGTAGGCCTGCACAAATTCGTGCAAGACATCCTGCAGGATGTCTTCGGCATCTTCCGGGTCGCGTATGCGACGCCGGATGAAATTGACGAGCCTCGCCCGCTCGCGCACCACGGTCGCGGTGATGTCGCTGTCTCGGTCGATCGTCGTGTGCGAGGTGGGCGGCGGTTCCATGTGCCTGAAGACGTTTCAGGAACGCGAATATTGTGGCGAGCGCGAAAAATCTTTGCCTGGCTGGCCCATTGCGCACGCGGCGCCCGTTTATTTCACGGATTAATCCGCCGGCCGGGCAAGTGCCGCTTCCATTTCAAGCCGCGCGTCTTCGATATCGTCCAGCAGCGCGTCGAGCGCAACGGGGCTGGTGTCGATCTCGACGTGTCCGGTCAATGCCGCGCCGACGTGCAGCCCGCCGCGCTCGAACAGCTCCCATATCTCTTTGCCGTAATGGGTCGTGAGAAGCTGGGGCGCGGCCTGGCCGAAAAAGATCTTGAGGTTGTCCACGTCGCGCTCGAGCATCGCACGGGCCTCGTTGTTGCCGGCGGCATTGACGGCCTGGGGCAGGTCGATGATGACGGGGCCGTCGGCGGCCAGCAGAATGTTGTATTCGGAAAGATCGCCGTGGATCAGCCCGGCGCAGAGCATGCGCACCACCTGATCGAGCAGCCGGGCATGCAGGTCCAGGGCCAGGGCTTCGGTCATTGCTGCGTCGCCCAGCCGGGGCGCGACGTCGCCGGCCTCGTCGGTGACCAGTTCCATCAGCAACACGCCGTCGGTGCAGATATAGGGTTGCGGCACGCGCACGCCGGCGTTGGCCAGCAGGAACAGGGCATCGACCTCGGCCGTCTGCCAGAGTTTTTCCTGCACCTGGCGGCCGTAACGGGTGCCTTTTTCCAGGGCGCGCGCTTCGCGGCTGTTCTTGACCTTGCGGCCGTCAAGGTACGACGCGGCCTGCCGGAAGCTGCGCTGCTTCACGTCTTTGTAGACTTTGGCGCAGCGCACGGATTCGCCGCAGCGCACGGTGTATACCGTGGCTTCCTTGCCGCTCATCAGTTGGCCGAGTACTTCGTCGATGAGCCCTTCCTGGAGCAGCGGCACGAGCCGCTTGGGCGTCTTCACGCGGTTTCCGGCAAAGGCGGGGGCGTGCGGGAAAAGCGGGGGCGCAGGAGAAAATAGATCATGCGCGATTATAGAGGCCCGGCGTCATCCCGCCTGCGCCGCCCACTGCGCCAGCTTGGCGATAGTGTTGATATTGCGGGCCGTGCCGTCGCGCGCGGCGGGGATCTTCAGCTTCGAATGCGCCATGCCGTCGCCGTAGTGGACATAGATCTCGCGCTTGCCGGGCGCGATCTTCTCGCGGTTGCAGCCGGAGACGCTTTCGAGCAGCTCCTTGGGCGGGGCCTTGTCCAGGAAGATCGCGACAGTGCGGTTGGGCGCTTCATCCGCAAACGGGTTGGCCTTGAGCACCGCGGCCATTTCCGCGCCGGTGCGCACCATGACGCCGACCGGTTTGCCGGCATAACTACGCAAAGCCGCTTCCAGCGCCGCCTTGATCTCGGCAGCCGAGGCCTCGGTATGAAAAACCACATTGCCGCTGGCGATGTAGGTGCGCACCTGGGCAAAGCCCTGCGCTTCGCACAGGGCTTTGAGGTCGCTCATCGGCAGCTTGCCCGTGCCGCCGACGTTCACGGCGCGCAGCAAGGCGATATAGGCGGTCATGGCTCTCCCTTATAGTGCCGTGCCTTTATTGGGGATGAAGAACTTTACCGTGTTCACGCCTTCGAGCGCGAGGAGGCGGATCTTCTTCTGCAGGCCGCCCGCATAGCCGGTGAGGCTGCCGCTGCTGCCCACCACGCGATGACAGGGGATGATGATGGAGATGGGGTTGTGCCCGACGGCGCCGCCCACGGCCTGCCCCGACATGTGCGCTCTCTTCATATCGCGTGCAATCTCGTTGGCGATTGCGCCGTAGGTCGTCGTCTCGCCGTAGGGGATCTTGAGCAACTGCCGCCAGACGGCCTGCTGGAAGGTCGTGCCGTTGGGGGCAAGCGGCAGGCCGGCCAGAGGCGGGTTCTTGCCGGAGAAATAGGCGTCCAGCCAGACCGATGCGTTTTTGAATTCCTGCCGCTGCGGATCGGGTGTGAGCGGCTCGTCGACCGTTGCGCCAAAGTATTTTTGCCCCTCCATCCATAGCCCGACCAGATGGCGGCCATTGCTCGCCATGAGCAGGGGGCCGATGGGGGATGCGTAGCGGTGCGAGTAGTGCATGATGTTTCTCGAATGCGTTTAATGCAATGAGTTCCACAGATTGATCATGGCGTAGCTGCGCCATGGGCTCCAGCCCTGGGCCAGTGCTTCCATTTGCTTGGGCGTGCGCGGTGCAAGGGCTTTTTTGATGCCGTAGTCTGTCGGCAGGAAGGCGTCGGACCAGGCCATTGCGCGCATGGCGATGTATTGCGCCGTCCAGGGGCCGATGCCCGGCAGCTCCAGCAGTTTCTCGACTTCGCGCTCGGGCTCGGCGCCGGACCCGAAGTCGAGATCTTGCGCGACCAGCGCCTGGGCGAGCGCACGGATGGTTCTGGCGCGCGTTCTGATGACGCCGAGCGGACCCATGTGGCTCTCGATGCCTCCCTCCAGGGCGAGAATGCGCTCGGGTGAAGGAAACACATGGGTCAGGCCCGCAATGCTTGTTTGCACGGGCGTGCCGTAGTGGTTCACGATTCGGGCGGCCAGGGTGCGGGCGGCGCCGACGGTGATTTGCTGCCCGAGCACGGCGCGAACCGCCATTTCGAAGGGGTCGAAGCTGCCGGGCAGTCGCCTGCCCAGAACTTGCAGGTCCGGCGCCAGATCATTCATCGTGCGCAGCCCCTCGTGCACGGCTTGCGGGTCGCAGCCCAGGTCGAACAGGTGGCGCACGCGGGCCAGGACCAAGGGAAGCACGGGCAGCAGCGACACCGAGGCTTGGACGTTGAGCGCGCTTTTTTGCAGGAGATGCCCCACGCGTATCCAGCCGCAATGCGGCGCTCCGTCAGACCCCGCCAGGACCACGGCCCGGGCGTAGGTGCCGTCCTGGATGACCTCCACCCCCGGAATGGCGCGCGATGCCAGGAACGCGAGCATGGCGTCCCATTGGTAGGGCGGACGGTAGCCCAGGGTCAGATTGATCTGCGCCGCCGGCTCGGCCCGCTTCGCTTTGCCGCGACGCAGGGCCGTGGGCACGAGCCGGTACTGGCTCTTGAAGAGGGCATTGAAGCGCCTGAGGCTGCCGAAGCCCGACGCCATGGCCACGTCGACCACCGACAGGTCGGTGTCGGTCAGGAGGTTCTTGGCCAGCAGCAGCCGGCACGTCTGCAGGTATTGAACGGGCGTGACGCTGAACTCGGCGGCGAACACCCGGCGCAGGTGCCGGTCCGTACAGCCCAGCCGTTGCGCCAGTTCTTCGAGCGTGGTGTCGCTGCCGCTATTGTCTTCCAGCAGCTTGGCCGCGCGCCGGGCGAGCGAGGCCGAGGCGTCGATGGGGGCGTTGCCGGGGGCCAGCTCCGGACGGCAAAGCAGGCAAGGACGATAGCCGGCCTGCTCGGCCGCCGCCGCTGTCCGGTGAAACGAGCAGTTCTCGAATTTCGGGATTTTCGCGGAACAGATCGGACGGCAGTAGATGCCCGTCGAGGAGACGGCGACGAAGAATCGTCCGTCGAACCTGGCGTCTCTTGCCTTGAGCGCGGCGTAAAAAGCGCTGCGGCCGTCGTTGGCTGTCGATGTTTTCTCCATGGGTCTTACTTTACCCAGGAGGCCTCCTCATTTCTCGCCATTTTCGGACACGAAAATGGGTCGAGGCGCTTCACGCCTTGCCGAGGAACTGCGCGTCCAGCTGCGCGCCCGAGGCCGCGCCGGCAAAGCCGTCGAAACGTCCTTCGGTCAGGGCCTGCGCGGCGGCCATGAAGCCGCCCCAGGCCGAACGCGCCAGGGCGCCGCCGACGCTGACGCGGCGCACGCCCATGGCGGCGAGATCTTCGAGCGTGAAAGGCGAGACGCTGCCGACCAGCACGTTGACCGGCTTGGGGGCGACGGCTGCGACGACGGCTTCGATCTGTTCGCGAGTCTTGATGCCGGGAGCATAGAGGCAGTCGGCGCCGGCATCGGCATAGGTCTTCAGGCGGGCGATGGCATCGTCCAGATCTTGGACGCCCACGACGAAGTTCTCCGCCCGGCCGACGAGCAGCGTGTCGCCGCCGTTCTGGTCGATGGCGCGCCGCGCCGCGGCGATGCGTTGCGCGGCGGCGTCGATGGGCCTCAGCGGCGACGCGGCGTTGCCGGTCGAGTCCTCGATCGAGAGGCCCGCCACGCCGGTGGCGATGCCCAGGGTCACGTTTTGCGCGACCTCGTCGGGCGTAGCGCCGAAGCCGTTTTCGAAATCGGCATTTACCGGCAGGTCGGTGGCGGCGACGATGGCCGACAGGTGCGCCAGAATGATCTCGCGCGTGACGTGGTTGTCGGCGCGGCCGGTGGACCAGGCGAATCCGGAGCTGGTCGTGGCCAGGGCTTTGAAGCCCAGGCTCGCCAAATACTTTGCGCTGCCTATATCCCAGGGGTTGGGTAGGATGAAACACCCGGATTCGTGCAAGGCCCGGAAGGCGGCGCGTTTTTCAGCGGTGGCGCGTGGCATGAAAGCTCCTGTCAGAAATAGGGGAAAGCATCATGTGCTGGATGCCATGGACTGGATGCGGATACGCTTTGGCGCGAGCAAGCGTTCGTCGCTACCATACCTGCGTTCTCTGGCCGGCCGGCCAATATCCGCTTTGCCAGCGGGGCCTGAGATGGCCCGACTCGGTTTCAAAGGACATGACATGATTGAAATAACGCCTGCCTCGGTGGTGCAAATGCAGCTCGACGCCTATAACGCGAAAGACCTGGACGCGCTTCTGGCCGCCTACGCGCCCGACGCCGAACAGTACGCCTTACATGGTGCCTTGCTGGCCAAGGGGTACGACGCGCTCAGGGCGCGATTTGCGCAGCGGTTTGCCGAGCCGGACCTGCACGCGCGGCTGGTATCCCGTACCGTCCTCGGAAATTTTGTGACCGATCTGGAAGTTGTGACCCGCAACTTTCCCGAAGGCAAGGGAACGATGGACATGCTCTGCATCTACGAGGTCGTGGACGGGCGCATCCAGCGCGCCTCGTTTGCGATGGGCGCTCCCCAATTGCTTGCGCGCTGAGGGGAGCGTGCAAGCCGCAAGATGCCAAATGCCGCTTCGCTAAGCGCCGAGAAAATTCGCCACTTCGCCGACCAGGGTTCCGTCCGCCGAATCGGGGACCACCAGATTGAATTCGACATCGGGCAGCTTGGGCAGGGCGGAGTCCAGGGGCGC
>CALGFL010000400.1 GCA_937881145.1 uncultured Bordetella sp. | reverse complement strand
GCCAGGCCGGTGCCGGCCGCCGACAGCACGAAGGCGGTGATGCGGTAGCGCAGCTGCGCATAGCCCAGGCCCACGCGGCGGCGCGGGGTCTGCTTGAGGCCGCGCAGGGCCATGCCGAAGGGCGAATGCACGATGCGCCGGCACAGCACCATCCACAACACCATCAGCGCCAGGCAGGTGTAGTAGAAGACGTTGGGCGAGGCCAGATTGATGCCGGGCAGGGTGTTGCGTGCGTCGATGGCCAAGCCGTCGTCGCCGCCGTAGACCATCAGGCCTACCAGGACGAAATACACCATCTGGCTGAAGGCCAGGGTGATCATGATGAATTGCACGCCCGAGGTGCGCAGCGACAGAAAGCCGATGACCAGGCCGATCAGCGCCGCGACGAGAACGGCCAGTGGCCAGACGAGCAGCGCCGAATGACTGCCGGCCCAGCCCAGCAGCGTGTCGCCCTGGCCCATGTGAAAACCGATGATGCCCACGGTGTAGCCGCCCAGGGCGAAGAAGGCCGAGTGGCCGAAACTGATCAGGGCGCCGTAGCCCAGGATCAGATCCAGGCTGACCGCGGCCAGGGCATAGATGGCGAACTGCGTGCACAGGCTGACCAGAAAGGCCTTGCCTGTGGCCGCCGCGATGAGCGGGGCCAGCGCGAAGAGCAGCAGGCCGATCGCATTGATGAGCGTTTTGCGTGTCATGAGGTTCCTCAGTGGCGCGCGGGGACGAGGCCGCGCGGCTTGAACAGCAGCACGATCGCCATCAGGATGTAGATGCTGGCCGACACCAGGCTGGCGCTGAGCGGGTCGCTCAGCTGCGGCGGCAGGATCATGGACGTGAGCGTGGGTATGAAGGCGCGGCCCAGTGCATCGGTCATGCCGATGAGCAGCGACCCCACCAGCGCGCCGCGAACCGAACCCACGCCGCCCACCACGATCACCACGAAAGTAGTGATGAGAATGCGCTCGCCCATGCCGATCTGTATGGCCAGCAGCGGCGCCGCCATCACGCCGGCGAAGCCGCACAGCAGCGCGCCCAGCGAGAAGATCAGGGTGAAGAGGCGCTGCACGTTCACGCCCAGCGCATCGACCATCTCGCCGTCGTCGGCGCCGGCGCGCACCAGCATGCCCACGCGGGTGCGCGAGATCAGCCACCACAGGCCCACGGCCACCAGCGCGCCGGCGGCGATGAAGGCCAGGCGCATCACCGGGTAGGCCAGGCCGGGCAGCACATGCACCGAGCCAGCCAGCGCCGCAGGGATGCTCATGAACGGCGGACTGCGGCCGAACAGCACCGAGACCAGCTCGTCGGTGAAGAGCGCCAGGCCCAGCGTGGCCAGCACCTGGTCGAGGTGGTCGCGCCGGTACAAATGGCGGATCACCAGCAGTTCGATGACCAGGCCGTACAGGCCTGCGCCCACCAGCGCCGCCAGAATGGCGGCGAGGAAGGAGCCGGTCTTGGCGACCGCGGCCGCCGCGCAGAAGGCGCCGACCATGTAGAAGGAGCCATGCGTCAGGTTGATGACGTTCATGATTCCAAACACCAGCGTCAGGCCGGCCGACAGCAGGAACAGCAGCGCGCTGTACTGCAAGCCGTTGAGCAGCTGCTCGAAGAGCATCAGCATGAGCAAGCCTCCCGGCTTATTGCATCTTGCACTGGCTGACGTACGGATCGGCGTGATCGCGCGCGATGACCCTCACGTTCTTGTAGACCAGCTTGCCCGTGCCGTCGTCCTCGACGTGCAGCAGGTACCAGTCCTGAATGGGGTAGTGGTTGGGGGCGAACTTGAAGTGGCCGCGCACGGTGGGAAAGTCGGCCTTCTCCAGCGCCGCGCGGAAGGCGTCCGCCTTGCCTGTGACATCGCCGCCGACCGCCTTGAGCGCCGAGGCGATCAGGTTGGCTGTGTCGTAGGCCTGGGCGGCATAGACCGTCGGCGTGCGGTGATAAGCCTCTTTGAACGCCTGCAGAAAGTGCTTGTTCTGCGCGTTGTCCAGATCGGCGCTCCACGGCGAGCTCAGGTAGTACCCCTTGGCGGCCGCGCCGCTGGCGGCCAGCATGCGATCGTCCATCGAGTAGATGGGGGTGATCATCTTGATCTTGTCGGACAGGCCCGAATTGGCGAATTGCTTGGCCAGGTTGATGCCGGCGCCGCCGGGGTGGAACTGGAAGATCGCGTCGGGGGCGATCGAGCGCACGCGCGCCAGCTCCACCGAGAAGTCGGACTGATCGAGCTTGGTGTAGATCTCGTCGGCGATCTTGCCTTTGTAGGCGCTCTTGAAGCCGTTTACCGCGTCGCGGCCGGCCTGGTAGTTGGGCGCCATCACGACCATGTTTTTCATGCCCAGTTCGTTGGCGACGTCGCCGGCGGTGTCGCTGTACGAGTCGTTCTCGAAGGCGACCGAGAAAAAGTTCTTGTTGCAGGCCTTGCCGGCGTAATTCGAGGGGCCCGAGTTCAGGCTGACGTAGAAGCCGCCCGCGTTGAGCACGGTCGGGCCTACCGCGGCCATTACATTGGAGAAAGTGATGCCGGTGAAGAGGCGGATGCCGTCCTGCACCATCTTGTCGGCGATCTGCTTGGCGTTGGCAGGCTTGAGGCCGTCGTCCTCGACCACCACGTCCACGGGCACGCCGCCCAGCTTGCCGCCGCCTTCCTTGACGGCCAGCATGAAGGCGTCGCGCTGGTCTTCGCCGATGTAGCCGGCGGGGGTGGACAGCGTATCGATGAAGCCGATCTTCACAGGCTTGGCGGTCTGGGCCGTGGCCGGGCCGCTGCCCGCCAGGGCGAGCAGTACGGCGGCGGCAACGTAGTGCAGTGCGTGGTTCTTCATGGGTGTCTCCTCGGTATTGGACTTATTGAAATCAGAGCTTGATGCCGCTCATGCTGTTCTGCGCATTCCAGCCGTACAGCCACTGCAATGCGTCGTAGAAAGATTGCTGCGTTCTTCCCTGCCACAGCGAATTGCGCACGGCCCGCTCCACACCCTGGGCGTGATAGATGCGGCCCATCTCGCGGGTCGACCACAGCACGCGGGCGCTGCGCGGGATGCGCAGCGATTCGTACAGCTTGAAGGCGGCGGACAGGTCGTCCTTGTGCTGCGCCGCGGCCAGGCCCAGCGTCACGGCGTCTTCCAGGGCCATGCAGGCGCCCTGGGCCATGTATTGCGACATGGGGTGGGCGGCGTCGCCCAGGAGGGTGGCGCGGCCGTAGCTCCACTGCCCGACCGGCTCGCGGTCGGCCGTGGCCCAGCGGCGCCACGAGGTCGGGCGGTCCAGCAGCTGGCGCGGTCGGGCATGTATGCCCTGGAAGTACGACAGCACTTCTTCCTTGCTGCCGTCGCGCACGCCCCACTCTTCTTGCTCGCGGCTGTGGAAGGTCACGACCAGGTTGTACTGGGCGCCGCCGCGCAGCGGATAGTGCACCAGGTGGCAGCGCGGGCCGGCCCACAGCACCGGCGCGTTGATGCGCAGGTCTTCGGGCATGTTCTCGCGCTCGACCACGGCGCGGTAGACCACGTGGCCGGTCACGCGCGGCGGATCGCCGATGAGTTGCTGGCGCACCACCGACTTCACGCCGTCGCAGCCCACCACGATGTCGGCGCGGTAGGTATTGCCTTTTTCGTCGGTCACCTCGGCGTGGTCGTCGGCCTGTGTCAGGCCCGTGATGTGGGTCGAGGTGTGAAAGGAGATCAGCGGATCGTGCTGCACGCCTTCCAGGATGGCGCCGTGGATGTCGGCACGGTGGATCACGGCGTAGGGGCCGTTGAAGCGTTCCTGGAATGCCCTGCCCGTCTCGATGCGCACGACCTCGCTGTTGTCGACCGCGTCCATCATGATGATGTGGTCGGTGAACACGGCGCGCTGGCGGGCGATATGGCCCACGCCCAGCGCATCCAGCGCGGCGAAGGCATTGGGGCCGAGCTGGATGCCGGCGCCGATCTCGCCGATGTGCGCGGCCTGCTCCAGCAGTTGTACGCGGATGCCCTGGCGGGTCAGGGCCAGCGCGGCGGCCAGGCCGCCGATGCCCCCGCCCACGACGATGGCGGATTGAGTGCTCATTGCAGTGCGTTCTCCCGTGTCTCTTGTTGAGCGCCCAGGAACACGCCCTGGCGTTCGAGTTGCTGCTGCAGCGTTTGCGGCGCCATGCGTGCGGGTGCGATGCCGGCGCGCAGGGCCAGTGCGGCCGCGGTGCCCGCCGCTTCGCCCATGACGAAGCAGCTGCCGCTCACTCGGGCGGCCGACTGGCCTTCGTGCGTCATGGCGGCGCAGCGGCCCGCCACCAGCATGTTGTCGGGGATGCCCGGCCCTTGCCTGGGCACGATCATGCGAAAAGGCAGCTGGTTGTAGCCGCGCGATTCGGGGATGGGCGGCCAGACCCACTGGACGTCGCCTGCCGCGTGGATTTCCAGCGGCCAGCCGTTCACGCCGATACTGTCGGCAAAGTCGGCGCAGCCCAGCACGTCTTCGCGCGTGAGCATGTATTCGCCGACGACGCGGCGCGTCTCGCGTATGCCCAGCTGCGGCGCGATGTCCAGGATGTAGGCTTTTTCGAAGCCGGGGACCTTGGCGCGCAGAAAAGCCAGGTAGTCGACGATCTGCCGGCGTCCTTCGAACTCGGCCGCCGACAGCGAAACGGCATCGGTGCCGTCGGCCGCCGAGCCGTCGCGGTTGGCCAGCTGCGTCACGTTGACGCGCCACTCGTAGTCGTGCTTTTGCGGGCGCACGATGGCGCCGCGCCGCGGGAAGGTGAATTCGCCGCTGGCCTGGACCTCGTCCATCAGTTTGGGGATGGTCTTCCAGGCTTCTTGTGCGCGCACGCCGTCGACGTTGCCTACCTTGAACATCAGCGTGGGGTACATCATGTGCCCGGCCTCGTCGCCCTTCTCGTAGGACAGGCCGGCCCAGTGCGCCAGATCGGCATCGCCCGAGCAGTCGATGAAGACGCGGGCGCGCACCGCGCGGCGCCCCGACTTGGTTTCCAGGAACAGCGTGTCGAGCCGGCCGCTCGCGTCGCGCGCCGCGCCAGTGGCCAGGGCGTGGAACAGCAGTTCGACGCCGTAATGCTGCACTAAACCGTCGGCGGCACACTTGAAGGCCGAGATGTCGTAGGCCTGTGCGTGGATCTTGCCCAGGATCAGGTGCGGTTCGTTCAGGCCGTCCAGGGCGCGCATGCGATCGAGCAGTTCGTCGGTCATGCCGTGCACGACCTGGCGTATATGGCCGTGCACGTTGGCATGCAGGCCGCAGAAGTTGGACACGCCCGCCGCTGTGCCCATGCCGCCCAGAAAGCCGTAGCGTTCGATCAGCAGCACGTGCGCGCCGTTGCGTGCCGCGCTGGCCGCGGCGAGCAGGCCGGCGGGACCGCCGCCGAGCACCACGACTTCATATTCGCCGTGCAGTGCAACCTGCCGGGCGGGTTCGGTGATCATCATGTCGTCCTCCTGGCGCTGTTCTTTTTTCTGCGGCGCGCAATCTGTCAAAGCGAGCCCGCGAGCCCCAGCTTCCTGATGAGCGGGCCCCAGCGGTTGAGCTCTTGATGCATGTAGTCGCTGAACTGCGCCGGCGTGCTGCCGACCGGATCCATGTACATCGTGGTCAGCCTCTGGCTGACCGCGGGGTCGTGGATGGCCTGGATCAGCGCGTCGGACAGCGTCTTGCGGATATTGGCCGGTACCTTGGACGAGATCACGAAGCCGGCCCAGGCCGAGCCCTCGACGCCGGGCACGCTGGATTCGCTCAGCGTGGGCACCTCGGGCAGGAGCGGCGAGCGCTTGGGGAAGGTGACCGCGAGCGCCCGCAGTCTGCCGTCCTTGATCATGGCCATGACCGAGCTCAGGGGCAGCGCTGCGAACTGGGTGTTGCCGGCCAGCAGCGACGTGAGGGCGTCGGGCGAGGACGAGTAGGCGATGTGGGTGGCCTTCGTATGCGTGTGCTGCAGCATCAGCTCCACGGCCAGCTGCGAAATGGTGCCCACGCCCGGCGAGGGAAAGTTGTATTTGCCGGGGTTCTTCCTGAGCGCATCGAGCAGGCCCTGCATGGTGGTGATGCCGGAGGTGGCCGGCACGACCAGCACATTGGGCTGGTGCACGGCCAGCGTCAGCGGCGCCAGGTCGGTGGCGGGGTTGTAGGGCAGTTTTTTGTAGATCAGCGTGTTGTTCACCAGCGGGCCGGTGATCGAGATGCCGAAGGTGTAGCCATCCGGCTTGGCATTGGCGATGTCGAAGGTGCCGAGATTGCCGCCGGCGCCCGGGCGGTTCACGATGATCACGTTCTGGCCCAGGATCTTGCCGAGCTTTTCGCCGATGACGCGCGACATCTGGTCGGGACTGGAGCCCGCGCCGAAAGGCACGATGAGCCGCAGCGGCTGGCTGGGCCAGGCGGCGGCATGGGCCGCGGGTGCAGTGCCCGCCATGCCGGCGGCCAGCGCCAGCGTAGCCACGCCCGCCGCCAGGAACTTGCGCCGCAGTCCGGAAGTGCCGATTTTGTTCATGTTGAGTCTCCGATGGTTTTCATCTTGTCGAAATACGCCTGCTCGTTGGCGATGAACGCCGCCACCAGGGCGCGATAGGCAGTTTCCACGACATCTTCCAGATTGTCGAAACCCAGGTCGTGCTTGCGGGCCAGGGCGCGCACCTTGGCGTAGACCTCGGCCTGGCGGGCTGGTGCGCTCACCTGGAAGGCATCGCGTTTGAAGCGCGCCGCGTCTTTCACATACATGGCGCGCTGCGCGATCAGCCGCACGATGTCGTCATCGAGCCGGTCGATGTTCTGCCGCACCTGGGCCAGCGTGTCGCACAGCGGCCGGTAGGCCGGGTCGGTGTAGGTGCGCAAGGGCCGCCCCTGCGCGGCGGGCTCGCGCGTGTCTGCGCTCATGCCTGGAAGTCGGGCTGGGCGCCGGGCGCGGCGTTCTTGAACGCCGGCTGCTGCACGCAGTGTTCGTAGATTTGCATGGCGCGCGGGTAGGACGACATGTCGCACTTGTTGCGCAGGGCATTGAACATCTGCGGCACCAGGCAGCAATCGGCCAGGGTGGGCGCGTCGCCGAAGCAATAGGCGCCTTTGCCGCCGTGGCGCACCAGCAGCGCCTCGACGGTCGTCAGGCCTTCATGGATCCAGTGGCCGTACCACGCGTCTTTTTGCTCGGGCGTGACGCCCAGTTCCTTGATCAGGTATTTGAGAATGCGCAGATTGTTCACCGGATGGATGTCGCAGGCGACGGCGTAGCTCAGCTCCAGCACGCGGGCGCGCAGCCTGGCATCGGCCGGGATCAGGCGCGGCTCGGGGTGCGTGGCGTCGAGATAGTCGATGATGGCCAGCGATTGGCCCAGGTCGAAGTCGTCGTCGCGCAGCAGCGGCACGTTGGCGTTGGGGTTGAGCGCGACGTAGCCGGGCTCGCGATGCTGCTTGGCGCGGATGTCCACGGCCTCGTAGTCGTAGGGCAGGCCCTTCAGGCCCAGGGCGATGCGCACGCGGTACGACGTGGAGCTGTTGAAAAAGCTGTAGATCTGCATTATTTGATCACTCGAACGTTGAGGGTGCCCAGACCGTCCACGCCGCCTTGCATCAGATCGCCGGCCACGACGGGGCCCACGCCTTCCGGGGTGCCTGTGTAGATCAGGTCGCCCGGTTCCAGGCGGAAGAACTTCGACAGATAAGACACCGTCTCGGCCACCGACCAGATCAGCTTGGAGATTTCGCTGGATTGCCTGGTTTCGCCGTTGACCTTCAGCCATAGGCTGGCCTTGTGAATGTCGCCGGCTTGATCCGCAGGATACAACGGCGCTATGGGCGCGCTCAGGTCGAAGGCCTTGCCCAGCTCCCAGGGGCGGCCGGCCTCGCGCATCTTCATCTGCAGGTCGCGGCGCGTCATGTCCAGGCCCACGGCATAACCCCACACGTGATCCAGCGCCTGTTCGATGGAGATGTCGGCGCCGGCGCGGCCGATGGCCGCGACCAGTTCGATCTCGTAGTGGTAGTTGTGCGTTTCGCTGGGGTAGGGCAGATCCAGCGTGTCGCCGTGGGCCACGGGCACGACCGCATCGGCCGGCTTGCAGAAGAAGAAGGGCGGTTCGCGGTCGGGATCGAAGCCCATTTCGCGGGCGTGGGCGGCGTAGTTGCGGCCCACGCAATAGACGCGGCGCACCGGATAGAGGTCTTTGCTGCCGGCAACCGGCACGCCGACGGTGGCTTCAGGGGCGAAAACGTAGGACATGGTGTCTCCTTGTATTCGATCCATTATGGTCACCCAGATATACGATTTAAAATGATTAAATCTTCTAATTCATGCCATAAAACATATACATCGGGGTGCCCATGGACTGGACCCATCGCCTGCGGCTGCGCAATGTCAGGATGCTGCTCAGCCTGGCGCAAACCCGCAACATCAGCCACTCCGCGGCCCTGCTCAACACCACCCAGCCCGGCCTGTCGAAGTGGCTGAAGGATCTGGAGCAGGACATCGGCCTGCCGCTGTTCGAGCGCCACGCGCGCGGGCTGATTCCCACGCAGTACGGCGAAGTCCTCATCGAGCATGCCCGCCGCCTGGATGCCCAGCTGGACCGCGCCAGCGGCGACATGGCCGCCCTGCGCGAAGGCAGCGCCGGCCGGGTGGTGATAGGCGCTTCGGGCGCGGCGGCTTCCGACACGGCGCCGCTGGCCATGCTGCGCCTGTTCCAGCGCATGCCCCAGGCCCACGTGAGCCTGGTCGAGGGCACGACCGACCGCCTGCTCGAGCAACTGGCGCAGGGCGATCTGGACCTGGTCATGGGCCGGGCGATGCCGGGCGGCACGGAGCCGGGCATCGAGACCGAGCCGCTTTACCGCGACCCCATCCACATGGTGGCGCGGCCCGGTCACCCGCTGCTGTCGCGCACGCCGCTGGGCTGGAACGATCTGCGCGATTACCGCTGGATCGTCTGGCCGCAGGGCACGCCGGTGCGCACCGCGCTGGAGAAGGCGTTGGCCGATGCCGGCCAGGCGATCCCGCGCGATGCGGTCGAGACCAACTCGGTGACGAGCAATCTCACGCTGCTCAACAACAGCGACATGATCGGCGTGGCCTCGCATCGGGCAGCCTTGCGCCTGGCGCAGATGAACACCTTGCGCGTGCTGCCGATCGGCTTGTCGGGCTTCGGCGCGGTGGCCTTGTACTGGCGGCGCGAGAGCTTCCGTCCGCAGGCGGTGCAGGTGGCGATGGACTGCATACGCGAGATCGTCGCCGCGGGTTCTTGATGCGGGTTCGCAATCGAGGCGATAACCGCGTTGCTTTGCTTTGCTTTGCTTTGCAAGAGCACCGCCTAAGGCCTTGCGCTTTGATCTCGCTGCGGATCCGTATCAATCGCCAGCGGTTTCTACCGTCGCCGCATCACCAGCAAGAATCCCGCTGTGGCGCACAGGGCGCCGGCGAGGAACACGCTGGCATAGCCATATTGGTCGGCAAGCAGGCCTGCCAGGGGGCCCGTCGCGCCATACGCCATGTCTTGATAGGCTGCGAAACCGCCTATCGCCATGCCGCGCAGTTGCGGCGGCACGCGGCGCACGGCCTCCAGGCCCATGGACGGGAAGATCATCGAGCAGCCCAGGCCGGTTAGCAAAGCTCCGGCCAAAGCCAGTGCGGGACTGGACGTCTGCCACAGCAGATATTGACCGATGGCCGCTACTGCAATCGACCACTTGGCCACCAGGAAGCCGCCCACCTTGTCGGGCAAGTGGCCGCAGACCAGGCGCATCAGCACGAAACCGGCGCCAAAGCAGGTCAGGCCCAGGCCGGCATGCGGCCAGCTCCTGGCCAGGAAGTACAACGGCATGAACGCGCCGATCACTGCGAAACCCACGCCTTGCAGGCCCACCACGACGCCTTCGCGCCGGATCTGCCACAGTACCTGCCAGAACGAGGCGCGCTTGCCGGCGTGCGGCGCGGTGGCAGGCAGGGTTATTGCCATCAGCAGACCGACCAGGGGCAGGGTGGCGCACAGCAGCATCAAGGCGGAAAAACCGTGGGTTTCGAGTACGGCCAGGCCCAGCGGACCACCGACGGCGAAGGCGCCGTACATGGCCAAGCCGACCATGGCCAGCACGCGGCCCGAGCGGGCTGGGCCCGCCATGGCCATGCCCCAGGCGCTGATGCCGATCACTGTCAAGCTTTCTCCCAGGCCCAGCAACAGGCGCCCGGCCAGAAGCACGCCGTAGGTGGGCCAGGTGCCAAAGCCGGCGAACCAAACCGAGCCTAGGCAGATCAAGTTGGCGACCGTATAGAGGATCAGACCGCGCATGGCGCAAGCCTTGCCTGCGGCGCGATCGGAATAGCTGCCGGCATAGCCGCGTGTCAGGATGGTCGAGAGAAAGGGAATGGCGACGGCCAGGCCGCTCAAAGCGTTGCCCAGGCCCAGGTCGTGTGCCACGTGTACTGACATGGCCGACAGCGACAGCGCCACGGCAAGATAGGAAAGGAACAACGCCAGGGTCAACCGCAGCAGCGAGCCCATGCCGGCGCCGGGTACGGCGTCCAGGGGAAGTGAAGCGTGAGAGTTCATGATGAGTGTTTACGATT
>CALGFL010000399.1 GCA_937881145.1 uncultured Bordetella sp. | reverse complement strand
CAACAGTCCCCCTTGGGGGCTTTTTCAGCCCCTTTCAAACCCGCCTTCTTAGGCGGGTTTTTTTGTCCCTGGCGCCGGGTAGGGACCCTTCTGTTGTGCGTAATAACCCTTGTATGTCCCTAATAGGAGCATGGAACATATTGCAGTCCCGGTCCCGCTAGGTCATGCTTGACATCTGGCCCACCCGGCACCCCGCCGCGAATAGTCGGGCCGGTTGCTGAAGCCGTGTGCGCTACACACCCTAGGGCCATGAACGACCAATACCAGGCGCTCTACCAAACCTTCCGCTGGCTGGTTCCCGCTCAATTCAACATTGCGCAGTCGTGCTGCCATCAATGGGCCGCCACGCCCGCGCACGCGCGCAGCATCGCCATCTTCTATGAAGACGAGGACAGTCAGCGCGAGGTCTGGACCTATGGCCGCCTGGCCGAAGCGGTCAATCAACTGGCAAACGGGCTCGTCAAGCTGGGCGTGACCCCGGGCGACCGCGTGGCCGTGGCCCTGGGCCAGCGGCCGGAAACCGTGGTGGCTTACATGGCCATCTACACCGTGGGCGCCGTGTCCCTGCCCCTGTCCGCGCAGCTCGGCCCCGACGCCATGCAAACCCGCCTGCGGGATTCGGGCACCCAGGTCGCGATCATCGACCCGAGTTCCAGCGCCGCCCTGCTCGCCGCGGCGGACCGCTGCCCGCACCTGCAACTGATCATCGGCGTCGATCTGGCCAACGAGCGCATTCTGCCCTGGCGCAGCCTGCTGGCGCGCCAGCCCGCCAGCTTCAAGCCCGTCGCCACGCGAGCCGGCGACCCGGCCATCCTGCTCTACCCCGACGCCGCGGGCGCGTCCCGGGGCGTCCTGCTGCCGCACAGCGCGCTCATAGGCAGCCTGACCGGCTTTGTCGCCTCGCAGGACTGGTTTCCCAAACACGGCGACGTGTTCTGGTCGCCGGCCGACTGGGCCCAGGCCGATGGCCTGATGAATGCCTTGCTGCCCACGCTCTATTTTGGCCATCCCATCGTCGGCACGCGCGGCCGCTTCTCGCCCGAACGCGCCTTCGATCTCTTGCAGCGCTACCAGATCACCAACGCCAGCCTCGCCTGGGCCGAACTCCGGGCGCTGATGCAAGGCTCGCCCAACGCGCGCGAGCACTACAAGCTGGCGCTGCGCGCCGTCATGAGCACGGGCGAACGCCTGGACGAGGCCACGCGGACCTGGTGCGAAACGGCCCTGGGCCTCGCGCCCAACGAAATGTTCGGCCAGGCCGAGTGCAATTACGTGATCGGCGGCAGCGGCAAGCGCTGGGCCGCCAGGCCCGGCAGCATGGGCCGGCCCTACCCCGGCCACCGCGTGGCGGTGATCGACGAGCAGGGCCAGGCCTGCCCCGCGGGCCAGGTCGGCGAAGTGGCCGTCAACCGCTACGATATCCACGGCCATCCCGACCCGGCGCTTTTTCTGGGCTACTGGAGCAACGAGGCCGCCACGCGCGAGAAGTTCAGCGGCGACTGGTGCCGCACCGGCGAACTGGCCCACCTCGATGCCGACGGCTACCTGTGGCACGCGGGGCGCGCCCAGGACATCATCAAGGCGACCTGCGAGCCGCTGGAACAACTCCCGCAACCCCCCGACATTTCGAGATAAATCGCATGGCCCTCTACCAGCTGGAAAACCTCATCCCCGACGTCGACCCCAGCGCTTATATCGCGGACAGTGCCGACATCATCGGCCAGGTCGTATTGCGCGAATTCGTCAGCATCTGGTCGCACGTGGCGATCCGCGGCGACAACGAGCCCATCACCATCGGCCGCGGCAGCAATGTGCAGGAATCGAGCGTGCTGCACGTGGATGCGGGTTGTCCCCTGATCGTGGGCGAGAACGTCACCGTCGGCCACCAGGCCATGCTGCATGGCTGCACCATCCAGGACGGCGCGCTGATCGGCATGCAGGCCATCGTCCTGAACCGGGCCGTCGTCGGCCGCAACTGCCTGGTGGGCGCGGGCGCCATCGTGCCCGAAGGGCGCGTGATCCCCGACAACTCCCTGGTGATCGGCATCGGCAAGGTGGTGCGCGAACTCACGCCCGAAGAAATCGCCACCATGCACGCCAATACGCAGCACTACGTCGAACGAGGCCAGCAGTACAAGACCGCGCTCAGGCGCGTCGGATAAAGCCGGCTGCATGCGCAAAGCGCGCGGATCTTCCGCGCGCTTTTTTATTCATATCGTCCGGTCGGTCAAGGCCTGCATGAGCTTGCCGCGAATCTCGCGGTACTCGGGGCTGCTCGGCCCCTGGTTGATGGCCGCCAGCATGAACACGCGCGCAAGGCCCGGATCGATGATGTCGAAAGGCAGCGCCGGCGGGTTGGCGTCGGTGGCCTGGCCCGTGACCGAGGCCTCGTCGCGCAGCAGATAGAGGCACTCTTCCCAGATGAGCAGCCGCGCCATCTGCCCAAGGACGCCGTGCTTGTGCGGCGGCTCGGGGTAGATGGGATGCGCTGCCAACCAGGCGGTGATTTCGCCAGCCGGCAAAGGCGGCGTCAGCACATAGCCCTGAATGGCATCGGCGCCCAGGATGGTCACGGCCTCGAGCAGGTCTTCGTCCTCGACGCCTTCCACGATCACGGACTTGCCCAGGGAATGGCCCAGGCGCGTGAGCTGGTAGATGAAATGCAGCACGTCGGCGGAGTTTTCATCGCCGATCACCACCAGGCTGCGGTCGATCTTGACCGCATCGAAAGGCAACTCGCGCATGCGCTTCAAGCTGCTGTGCCCCGACCCCAGGTCGTCCTCGGCCAGGCTGACGCCCAGCTCCAGGTAGCGGTCCAGCGCGGCGACGGCGTCGATGCCCACCGACATGTCGTCGGTCTCGAGGATTTCGAGCGTGAGAATGGACGCAGGGCAGTCGTTCGCCGTCAAGGCCTGCACGGTGGCATCGTAATAGCGGCTGTCGCCCAGCGCGTCCGCGGGCATGTTGATGGAGACGGTCATGTCCGGATTCAGCCCGCTCGTTTGCCAGGCGAGCCACTGGCGCAAGGCCTGATCCAGGCCCCGGGCATACAGCACAAGGAAATCCTCGGAGGTCAGGGCCGGGAAGAATTCGCCGGGAGACAACAGCCGCTCGCCGTCGCGCAAGCGGGCCAGGGCCTCGACCTTGACGATGCGGCGCGTCTTCAGATCGAGCAGCGGCTGATAGACCATGCACAGTGCGTCGGTCTTGATCAGGTCGGCCCAGCGGCGGCGCTGCAGGTAGGGCACCGGATGGATGATGCCCTCCTGGGCATCCAGGCGCAGGATGGCGTAGGTCAGCAACGACTGCAGCTGCTTGAGAAAAGCGATCTGGTCGTCCGAACTGAACCCGCCGGAATAGTTGCTGTACAAGCCCAGCATGACCGTGGGCCCCATACCGGCGCGGCTGGCCAGCGGCACTGCCACGACCGAGCGAAAGCCATTGTCCAGCGCCGCGTCACGCCGCAGCAGCATGTCGGGATCGGTGGCGATGTTGATGAAATGCTCGATGCGATTGCTGCGCAAGAGATCGGAAGAGGGTCGTGTAGGGAAAGAGTGTAGATATAGGTGG
>CALGFL010000398.1 GCA_937881145.1 uncultured Bordetella sp. | reverse complement strand
CGCTCGGCGATCTGGCCCGCTACGTCTCGGCGCACGGCGCCAGTCCCGCGCTGCAGTGCAGCGCTGTCTGCCTCGCACTGGCGGTTGTCCTGCGCACGGCCTTGCTGCCGGTGCACGGCTGGCTGATCCAGGTCATGGAAGCGCCTACGCCCGTTTCCGCGCTGCTGCACGCCGGCGTCGTGAACCTGGGCGGGTTCGTGCTGATCCGCTTTGCCACCTTGCTGGACCACGCGCCTGCCGCTCGCTGGCTGCTGGCGGTAGTGGGGTTGACCACAGCGGTATTGGCCGGCCTGGTCATGCTCACCCGCATCACCATCAAAGTGCGGCTGGCCTGGTCCACCGTCGCTCAAATGGGTTTCATGGTGCTCGAGTGCGGCTTGGGGCTGTATACCTTTGCGGCGCTGCACCTGGTGGGACATTCGCTCTACAAGGCGCACCATTTTCTGTCGGCCTCCAGCGCGGTGCGCCAGACGCGCCTGCAGATGATGCAGGACCCGGTGCCTGTCCATGCCGCCAGCCTGCTGCTGGCGCCGGTGGCCGCGGCCGGGACGCTGCACATGCTGCAAGGCGTGGACGGCGCCGCGCCGTGGCCATGGTGGTGGACCACCTCGCTGGCCCTGGCCTGGGCGCCGCTTCTGTGGCTGCCTCGAAAGCGCCCGGCAGGCGCGACCCTGCGCCGGGCCGTCGCCGGACTGATCATGATTGCAGGCCTGGGGTGCGCAGCCTCGCTGGCGCACAGGCTGCCTCTCGGTTTGCACGACACCCCCGGGACCGCGTCCGGCTTGCTGGCATTGTTGGGGCTGGCGGCACTGTACGGATGCCTGATCTTGCTGCAGTGGCGTCCGCAAGCCTTGGCAGCATGGCGATGCTGGAGCTATGCCGGCTTCTACATCGATGAGTACTACACCCGGCTGACCCTGCTGTTGTGGCCCACCCCCTGGACGGAAGCAACCGCACCCGCCGCCCCCGGCACTGCAATCCGGACGACCAACGCCAGCGCGGCAAACGTCTACTAAATCCAGAAAGTCGACACCTATGAATTCCATTGACCTCGCCCCGCAAGCGAGCGAAGTCTCGATCGACCAGAACGAGACTGTCGCACGCGTGCAAGCAGCCTGCGAACAGGCCTGCGAAGCCATCGCTCCCACCTGGCCGCTAGATCGCTCCATCGCCGTCAATCCGCACTGGGCCCGCATCCGCATGCCTGTCCGATCCGTGGCCGCGCGCATGGCAGTGTTCGGCCGCATCCAGGTGTTTGCCCCGCGCGCCCTGCAGCGCCGGGCCTGGCAAGAGGGTCGCATTCACGCCACCGACCTGGTCCATGCCCTGGCCATGCTGCCTGCGGGAGACGCCGCGGCATGGACCGTGGAGCGCCTGGTCGCGGTTCTGGACACCGCGTTGCGCACGCCTGAACTGCCATTGCTCATCGACATCCTGGACAACGATGCCCGCCGCAATACACGGCTGTCATGGCGGCAAGCCATCACGCATCAGATCAGCCAGACCTGCGCTGCCTATTTCGACACGCAGCAGGCTGAGTGGCAGCCCGAGCGAGGCCAAGGCCTCTATGCGTTCTGGCGCAACACACTGAGCCAGGACCACGGCATCGGCACGCTGATGGGACTGCCCAACCTGGGCAAGGCGCTAGGCGCGCTGCCGGCGACGCGGGAGGCCGCCGAACGCTGGGCGATGGAGCGTCTGCAGCTTGCCCCTTCCTTGTGGGCGGATTACCTGGAAGCCGTGCTGCTCACCGTAAACGGCTGGGCCTCATGGTGTTCGTACTTGCGCTGGCAAGCCGATCTGGAGGGCCGCGTCGACCTGCATTTGCGCGATCTGCTTGCCATTCGCCTTGCCTGGGGCGCCATTTTGCTCGACGGCAAGGACGATGCCGACACGCGTCGGGCTTTCGGCACCTTGCAGCGCGCGTGGCGCCAGGCTCCCGCCCTGCTGGCGCAATGCGAGCAGGAACTGCTGGCCGACGAAGTCTGGCAATCGGCTCTGGAGATCGGCTATCAAAGGCGATTATCCGAACAACTTGCCGCGGCCAGCCCGTCGCCGGGCTCCGAGCAAAAGATCGAAGTGCAGGCTGTTTTTTGCATTGACGTGCGCAGCGAACCCTTGCGCCGGACACTGGAAAGCACCTGGCCCGCCGTGCAGACAATCGGTTTCGCCGGATTCTTCGGCCTGCCGATGGCCTACACGCCGCTGGGAACCGCGATCCGGCGGCCACAGCTGCCGGGACTGCTACCCGCCGCCCTGACCGTGACGGATCGGATCATCACCGCTGAAAACGCAGATGCCGAGCAAGATGCCGCGTTGCAGGACGCAGCCTGCCGCAACAGAGAGAATCGGCTGGGCCTGTCGCGGCAATGGCTGAACGCAAGCCGCTGGCCGGGCGCCGCGTTTTCCTTTGTCGAGGCGGCAGGGGTCGGCTATCTGGCCAAACTCGGGCAATGGCTCCACCCGTCTGCCAGTGCGCGCGAAAACGATGACCTGGCGGGCTTGCCCGCCCGTCTGCGTCCTTTGTGCCGTCCCGCGCTGCAAGGGTTGGACACCGACGCCAAAGTGGCGCTGGCCGCGCGCGTACTCCGGGCCATGGGGTTGGAGCGGGAGTTCGCGCCGCTGGTGGCGTTCGTCGGCCATGCAAGCCAGACCCGCAACAACGCCCAGGCCTCGGCTCTCGATTGCGGAGCCTGTTGCGGGCAAACCGGCGAGGCCAATGCGCGCAGCCTGGCCCGACTGCTCAATGAAGCAGCGGTGCGCGCCGGATTGGCAGAGCAAGGCATCGACATCCCCATGGACACCTGGTTCGTGGGCGCCCTGCACAACACCACGACAGACGAGATCGAAGTCTTCGATCTGGACTTGCTCGGGCCCGCTGCCCGCGAGCGCTTCGAACGGCTGGATACGGCGTTGCGCCGCGCTTGCGACCAGGTAAGGCGCGAGCGGGCGCCGCGCCTGGGGTTCACCCCGCGAGACAGCGACGAACAGCTGCTAAAGCAGTTGCGCCGCCGTGCCAATGACGGCGCCCAGAACCGCCCGGAGTGGGGCCTGGCGGGAAACGCCGCGTTCCTGATCGCACCGCGCTGGCGCAGCAAGGGCATGGCGCTGGAGGGCAGATGCTTTCTGCATGACTACGACGCAAGCCGGGATCCGCAGGGAACCTGGCTGGAGCAACTGATGACAGCGCCCATGCTGGTCACGCACTGGATCAATTGGCAATACCACGCCAGCACCTGCGATCCCGAACACCTGGGTAGCGGCAACAAACTTTTGCACAACGTGGTGGGCGGCGTCATCGGCGTGTTCGAAGGCAATGGCGGCGATCTTCGCATCGGGTTGTCGCGGCAGTCGCTGCATGATGGCGCGCGCTGGGTGCATGAACCGCTGCGGCTGACCGTCGTCGTCGATGCGCCGGCCTCGGCCATCGAGCGGGTGTTGGGCGCGCACGCGGTGGTGCGGCAACTGGTCGACAACGGCTGGCTGCATCTGTGGCATTGGGCCGACGACGGGCGCCTGGCGCGCTACGGACAAGGTCAGTGGCGCGCCCTGCCTTGGCGCTGACTGGAATCGAACGGTTGAATCGGGTTTGAATCGCTTCGGCCGATGCGACCGCCTGCCAACTGCCGTGCGTCGCGCAGCGGCGAGTGCCCAAGCGCGACAATCGTGTCCGGAGAAAGCAGATTTCTGTATGATCAAACTGCCGAATAAAAGCTGACGGTTATCGTGATCGAGATTGCGGCATCCGCTGCGGGTGCCTGCCCGACCGATTAATTCGTCAGCGATCCTGCACACAGGTCGGCAACGCGACAGTCTTGTTTTTCCTACTTGAACAACACAGTTTGCCCACTATGCCGAAAATTGAATAAACGCCTTCTTCCAAGACATCAAGAATAGGAAATGAATCATGTATCCGCCCGGATGTCCTTCCAATGAAGAAGCGCGTTTGTCCAAGCTGTTCGATCTGGGCATTCTGGACACCCCACCCGACGAGGAGCTGGACAGGGTTACCCGCCTGGCCAGAAAGGTATTCGATGTCGACACCGCGCTGGTGTCGCTGATCGACGAGAAGCGGCAGTGGTTCAAGTCGGCCGCGGGGCTGGACACGAAGGAAACGCCGCGGGACATCTCGTTCTGCGGCCATGCCATCCTCGGAAACACCACGTTCGTCGTCAACGATGCTTTAAAAGACGATCGCTTCTCCGACAACCCGCTGGTTACCGGAAAGCCCCGCATAAGATTCTATGCAGGCCATCCCCTGCAATCGGTCGAGGGATACAACCTGGGCACTCTGTGCATCCTGGACTCGGCACCCAGGGAATTTTCGCGGGAAGAGACCGACAGTCTCGTGGATCTTGCGAAGATCGTCGAAAGATATCTCCAGACTCTGGAAGTCTCGCGCCAGAACCAGAGAATCGAAAATCTTCTGCAAAACACCCACTCGCTGCTGGAGCAAACAATACAATCGCTGGGGGTTGGAATGATCTGGCTCTCGCGCGATGCGGCGATAGTCCAGATGAACCATGTCGCATGCGAAATCCTGGGCTACTCCCCTTTCGATCTAAGGAACAAGTCTCTCTACGATATCGTCCATGACGACGAACAGAAAAAACTGAGGGATTTCTTCAGCAAGCCCTTTACCCCGGGAACCGCGGCTTGCGCGCTGGAAGTTCGCCTGCGCGACCATGAGAACTCGACGCAATGGATCCAGATCCATCTCTCCGTTCTCCAGGAAGATGGCGTGGCGGCCCGGTATTTCATCGGCATACTGACCGATATCTCCGACCGCAAGCGGGTCGAGAAAGACCTGGAAAAACTGCGACTCTCCCTGGAACAACGCGTGGCTGCGCGGACCCAGAAACTCAAGCAGTCCATTGCCATTCTCAATCAGGAGATCGAGCGGCGGCATCACTCCGAGAGAAACCTGGAAGAAGAAAAGGCGCATTTTGCGGCAACGCTGGAGAACGCGAACGATGCGTTCGTGGAAATCGACAGCAGCGGCAAGATCCAGGCCTGGAACCGGGCGGCCGAGCAATTGTTCGGCTGGAGCAGGCACGAGGTTCGTGACCGGGACCTGGCCGAAATCATCATTCCGCCGGAAGCACGGCCGAAGCACCGCGCGGGGCTCGCGCGATTTCTCAGCTCCGGAAAAAGCGAAATGATGGGAAAGCGGATCGAAGTGGTCGCGCTTAAAAAATCGGGCGAATCGTTCTCCGCCGAATTGACGCTGGGATTCGCCAAGACCAACAGCTCGCTGTTCGTCAACGCATTTCTCCACGACATATCCGAGCGCAAGGAACGGCAAATCAAACTGGAGAAGGAAGCCCTTCACGACGCGCTGACGGGCCTGCCCAACCGGCGCTATTTCATGCGCTTGCTGAAGGAGGCAAGCACCAGACAGCATGAGGGCGGTCACGGAATAGCGCTGCTTTTCCTGGATCTGGACGGCTTCAAGAACATAAACGATACCCATGGGCACGAATTCGGCGACAGGGTCTTGTCGAGTTTTGCGAAAACGCTCCAGGGCTGCGTGCGCAATTCGGATCGCGTCTGCCGCTTGGCGGGCGACGAGTTCACGGTCATTCTCGAAAACCTGCAAGATCCGCACGCGGACTCTCAGGCCGTCGCACAGAAAATCATCGAGCGAACCAAAGCAATGGATGCGATAGAAGGAACCGAGCTGTTCTGTTCCGCGAGCGTGGGAATCGCCATTTCCGACTCCCACTGCGCACGCAGCGACAAGGAGCTTTTGAAACAGGCCGACGAGGCCATGTACAAGGCCAAATCCGCGGGCAAGGATCGGTTTCATATCGCCTAGCACGCCATGGCGTACTTACCCGGAAAACGGAGTTAGTATGGGCCACCTCGCGAACGAGCTTTCGATGCGCATCGAGGCGGGCTTCGCCGGTCTGATCGGAGCGTCTGCATGCACCATGCCACTGCCAACGAATTCGAGACTGCTGAAACAGCTGAAACCGCTGAAACCAGCCCGCTCACCACGTCGCTGAGCGAACTGCTCGGGGCATTTTCCTATGCGCTGGATCTGACCGAGGGGCAGCCTCCCGGTCATTCGCTGCGATCTTGCTGGATCGCCAGCCGCATGGCCCAGACGCTGGGTCTGTCGGCCGCCGATCGACGCACGGTCTACTACGCCACGCTGCTGAAAGATCTGGGGTGCTCCAGCAACGCCGCGCGCGTTGCCGAACTTTATCTGGCCGACGACCGCGTCTTCAAGTACGACTTCAAACTGGTGGGCCAGGGTCTGGGACCAACGCTCGGTTTCGTTTTCAAGCGTACGGGCGTCAAATCTCCGTTCACCTTGCGCGCTCGCGCCATCGCGCGCATCGTGGGCGACGGCAACCGCATCGCCACCGATCTGATTCAAACCCGATGCACTCGAGGCGCCAATATCGCCCGCCAGTTGCGCTTTTCCGAAAGCGTTGCGCTGGCCATCGCCGCGCTCGACGAACACTGGGATGGCCACGGCAAGCCCGACGGCGCGACCGGCCACGCCATTCCCCTGGCTGCGCGCCTCGCCCTGCTTGCCCAGATCGTCGACGTTTTCCAGAATGCAGAGGGCCCCGATGCGGCCCGCGCCGAGGTGGCGACAAGGCGCGGCACCTGGTTCGACCCGGAACTGGTCGATGTATTCATGCACCTGAGCAACGCGCCGCAATTCTGGCTCGATCTGAACGATCCCGACCTCGAACTTCGCATTCACGCGCTGGAACCCGAAGAGCATCGGGAGCAGGTAGACGAAAGCTACCTGGACGCCATCGCCGATGCCTTCGGCGCCGTGATCGACGCCAAGAGTCCCTACACCGGCGGTCACTCCAATCGCGTCGGGAGCTATGCGACCGCGCTGGGACAGACTCTCGGCTTTTCCGGCAGCGCCTTGCGCAATCTGCGCCGCGCCGCCGTGCTCCACGACGTAGGCAAGCTCGGCGTGTCCAGCCGCATCCTGGAAAAACCGGACAAACTTGACGACGAGGAATGGGTGGAAATGCGCGGCCATGCCAGCCACACCATCGCCATTCTCTCGCGTATAGGTCCCTTGCGCGATATGGCCGGTATCGCCGGCGCCCATCACGAGCGCCTGGACGGCAAAGGCTATCCCCTCGGTCTCGAAGCATCGCGGATCGCCCCTGAAGCCCGCATCATCAGCGTCGCCGATTTCTACGACGCCCTTACCGCCGACCGCCCCTACCGCGGCGCCATGCCTGTGGAAAAAGCCCTGGCCATCATGGAAGGCGAAGTCGGCAAAGCCATCGATGGAACCTGCTTCGAAGCGCTTCGCGAACTTGTATCCTAGCGGATCGCGACAGGCGGATTTCAGCCCCCAGTGTGCGCGTCCAGCTCTTTCTGGATCAGCCCGCGCAATTGCAGCAAGGGAGCGCAGAACTTATCGACAACCCTCTTCATGGGCTCGTCTGTGGAGAGACTGATGTTGAGAACATAGATCGCATCCGGAACGACCAGAGGCGTTGCGATCGCCACGACTTCCGGTTGCCAGGCGGCGGAACAATATCCGCGCGCTTTCACAGATGCCTGCGCCTCTTCAATTGCTTTTCTTACGGCGTCCCACTGGGTTCTGCGCCGCCTGAACACAGCGAGCAAGG
>CALGFL010000397.1 GCA_937881145.1 uncultured Bordetella sp. | reverse complement strand
CTTGCCCTGATGCAGGTCGACAAGAAGACCGAAGGCGGCCAGATCAAGTTCGTGCTGTTGCCGCGCATCGGCCAGGCCGTTACCCGCACGGCGCCCGAAGCGGCGGTGCGCGAGACGCTGGCCTGTACGACGGGTTGAGGGGCATGACGATGTCCGCCGCATCGTTCCCGACCCTGGCGCCCTACGCCTGCGATCCCGCCCGCACCCGCGGCCGCCTTCATGGCGAACCGTCCGCGTCCAACCGCAGCGAGTTCCAGCGCGATCGCGACCGCATCATCCATTGCGGCGCGTTTCGCCGTCTCGAATACAAGACCCAGGTCTTCGTGAACCACGAAGGCGATCTGTTTCGCACGCGGCTCACGCACAGCCTGGAGGTCGCGCAGATCGCCCGCACCGTGGCGCGCAGCCTGGGGCTCTCCGAAGACTTGATCGAGGCCATCGCGCTGGCGCACGACCTGGGCCACACGCCGTTCGGCCACGCCGGGCAGGACGAACTCAACGCCTGCATGCGCGAACTGGCGCCGGACACGGGCGGTTTCGAACACAATCTGCAGAGCTTGCGGGTGGTCGACGAACTGGAAGAACGCTATGCCGAGTTCAACGGACTGAACCTGTGCTTCGAAACGCGCGAAGGCATACTCAAGCACTGCTCGGCGGCGCATGCGCGGCAGCTGGGCGAGGTGGGGCGGCGCTTTCTGGAGCGCACCCAGCCTTCGCTGGAAGCGCAGCTGGCCAATCTGGCCGACGAGGTGGCCTACAACAACCACGACATCGACGACGGCCTGCGCTCGGGCCTGCTCACGCTGGACCAGATGCAGGAAGTGGCGTTCTTCGCCCGGCACTATGCCGAGGTCGCGCGGCAGTATCCGCAACTGGCGCCGCGCCGCGCCATCTCGGAAACCATACGCCGCATGATCAACACGCTCATCATCGACCTGACGGCCACCACGCGCGAGCGCATCGCCGCGCATGCACCGGCCAGCAGCGACGACGTGCGCGCCGCGCCGCCGCTGGCCGGCTTCTCGGACGCTGTGCGGCGCGAAGCCGACGAGTTGAAGAAGTTTCTCTTCGACAACCTCTACCGGCATTATCAAGTGATGCGCATGACGGCCAAGATGCGCCGCGTGGTGCGCGAGCTGTTCGTGGCCTTTCAGGAGGATCCGCGTTTGCTGCCTCCCGACTACCGCCGAGACGCAAACACCGCGCAGGCGCGCGCCATCTCCGATTACATCGCCGGCATGACGGACCGCTATGCGATCCGCGAGCACCGGCGCTTGTTCGAGATCAACCCGCAGCCCTGACCGGCGCGCAGGCGTTCAGGCGTGCGTGCCCTTGAAGCGCGCGAGAAAGCTGCGCGTGGCTTCCTGCAAGGGGGCTTCGATCACCTGCGACGGCGGCCCGCATTCCACCACCACGCCGTCGCGCATGAAGATCACCTTGTCGGCGACTTCCCTGGCGAAGGCGATCTCGTGCGTGACCAGCATCATGGTCATGCCCTCGCGGGCCAGCGACTTGATCACCTGCAGCACTTCGCCCACCAGTTCGGGATCGAGCGCCGACGTGGCCTCGTCGAACAGCATGACGTCGGGCCGCATGGCCAGTGCCCGTGCAATGGCCACGCGCTGCTTCTGTCCGCCCGAAAGCTTGTCGGGGTAGAAATCGGTCTTGTCGGCCAGGCCGACCTTTTGCAGCAGTTCGCGCGCCGTGGCCTCGGCGTCTTTCCTGCGCTGCCTGAGCACCGTCAACGGGCCTTCCATCACATTGCCCAGCGCCGTCATGTGCGGGAACAGATTGAAGTGCTGGAACACCATGCCGGTGCGGGCGCGAAAGCGCGCCAGCTCGCGATCGCCCGGCAGGCGGGTGGCGTTCTTGCCGAAGGCCGCGTCGTGGTCGCCCACGCGCACGTGGCCCGAGTCGGGCAGCGTAAGCAGGTTGATGCAGCGCAGGAGCGTGGACTTGCCCGAACCCGAAGGCCCGATCAGCGCCACCACTTCGCCTTTGGCGACTTCGAGATGGATGCCCTTGAGCACGGCGTTCTTGCCGAAGGACTTTTCCAGGCCCCGGATTTCGATGAGCGACGCTTGCGTCATTAACTTTCCTTGACGGAAGAGCCGAATTCCAGGCGCTTGGCCCAGATCGTCACGGGCAGCAGCACTGCAAAATACAGCACGGCGACCAGACTGTAGATTTCCAGCGGCCGATAGGTGTCATGCGCGATCACCTGGCCCTGGTAGAGCAGATCGGGCAGCGCCAGCACGGACAAGAGCGAGGTGTTCTTGAGCTGCATGATGGACTGGCTGATGAGCGGCGGCACCATGCGCTTGAAGGCTTGCGGCAGCACGACGCGGCGCATCACCTGCGCGCGTGTCATGCCCAGGGCCTGGCCGGCTTCGGTCTGGCCCGGGTCCGTGGCGATGATGCCGCCGCGGATGATCTCGGAATAGAACGCGCCGCCGTACAGCGACAGGCACAGGGCCGCGGCGACGGGCGCCGAGATCGAGATGCCGGCAAGCACGGGCAGCGCATAGTAGAACCAGATCAGCTGCACCAGTACCGGCGTGCAGCGGAACACTTCGATATAGGCCCGGATGGGGGCGGTGATCCAGCGCGAGCGGGCCAGCCGGCCCATGCCCGTCAGCAGCCCCACCAAGAGACCCAGCACCACGCAGATGATGGTGAAAAGAATCGTATACCCCAGGCCGTGCAGAATGATCCAGCGGTATTCCCAGAGCACCTCGAAGTGCCACGTGTAAGTCATGACGCGGATCTGCTTAGAACTTCACGTCGGCCGGGAAGGACTCGGGCTTGACGCCCACGAGTTTCTGCATGTTGTTCAGGATGACCTGCTTGATCTGGCCGCTGTCGTGCTCTTGCTTGAGCCACTTGTTGACGGCGTCGAGCAGGCGGGTGTCGGGCTCTTTGCGCAAGCCGATGGCGGTGGCGTTGGAGAACAGGGGCTTGGGAATGGTGAGCGTGCCGGCGTCGGGCACCTTGACCAGCATGGGCTGGGCCAGCAGGATCACCAGCACCTGGCAGTCGACGCGGCCCGATTGCAGGGCCAGCGTGGCGGCGCCCTGGCTGTCGAAGCGTTCGATGGTGGCGTTGGGCGCCATCTTGGTGGCGGCCATGTCGTTGCTGGAGCCGACGTCCACGCCGATCTTCACCTTGGGATTGTTGAGCTCGGCCCAGTCCTTGCCGGCATAGGTCTTGTTGCAGACCGAGGTATAGGTGTTGACGAACAGCGTCTCGCTGAAGTTGACCGACTTGGCGCGCGCCGGCGTGGGCGCCAGGCCGAACATCACGTCGATCTTGTTCGATTGCAGGTCGAGCACCGCGTTGCCCCACGTGGTCTCGACGTATTGGACCTTCACGCCCAGCGTCTTGGCCAGATCCTGCGCGAAGTCGGGGCCGAAGCCGTCCCACTGGCCGGTGGCCAGGTTCTTGTGGAAGTAGGGAATGGCATCGGCGATCACCCCGACGCGCAGCACTTTGGTGTGCTGCAGCTGATCCCAGCTGGACTGCGCGCCGTCCTGGGCCGCGGCGGTGAAGCCGACCGCGGCCAGGGAAATGGCGGCGATGGCCTTGACGATGCTGTGCATGAAGCGCATGAGGGCTCCCCTTGGTGGTATGTTGGTTGCGTCGTGCGGGGCGTAAGATGCCCGCACGGTGCGATTTTTGGCTTGCTGAAAGGGGATTCTATGGGTTTTTTTGCCGCCGGGTCGGCTCCAGGCAAAAAAAGCCCTTCGGGCGAACGGCAGGCCGAAAGGGCTGTGCGCCAGGGCTTTTTGGGCGTCCTGATGCTCGATACGCGTTTTCCTCGGCCGCCCGGCGACATCGGCAATCCGGCGACCTTCGAGGCGCTCGGCATTGCCGTGCGCTATCTCACGGTGACGGGCGCCTCGCCCATGCGGGTCGTGCGCGAAGGCGATCCGGCACTGCTGGAGCCTTTCATCGCGGCCGCGCGCACGCTGGTGGCACAGGGCGCCTCGCTGATTTCCACGAGCTGTGGGTTCCTGGCGGCTTTTCAAGCGGACATGGCCGCGGCGCTCGATGTGCCCGTGGTGACCTCGAGTCTGCTGCAATGCGCGGATCTGGATGCCCCCGGCGTGCTGACCTTCGATGCGCAGTCGCTGACGCCCGGGCTTTTGCGGCGCGCCGGCGTGCCGCCGGGCACGCCGGTGCAGGGCATTGCGCCCGGCTGCGAATTCCATACCCGCCTGCTGTACAACCACGACCAGCTCGACCTGGACGAGGCCGAGTGCAATGTGGTGGACGCGGCGCAAGAACTGGTGCGCCGCCATCCCGACGTGCGCACCCTCGTTCTGGAATGCACCAATATGCCGCCTTACCGCGCGGCGATCGAAGCGGCCACCGGCCGGCCGGTGCGCGACATCGTCACGCTCTTGCAGGCGAACTGGCAGCGTTCGGTTTAAGCGTCAGCCGCGCCGCGCGGCAGCCACGAGCGCGCGAGCCGAGCCAAGCAGCACGCGCGGCGCTTCCCTGGGCGTGAGCAGCGAGGCGCTGACAAAGGCGCCGTTGATCAATACGCCCAGCTGCGCGGCCAGTTCGTCGGGGCGCGCCGCCCCCAGGCCGCGCGCGATCACCTCCAGGTGTTCGCGCATAGCCTGCATGTGCCGCCGGGACACCTCGCGCGAGGGATGGTCGGCTTCGGCAAACTCGGCGGCCACGTTGATCTGCGGACAGCCTCGGTAATTGGCTCGCGCCAGGCGCTTGGCGATCCAGCCCATGTGGGCCTGCAGCTCGCCCGCGGCGTCGCCGGCGTGCCGCGCGGCCACCCCGTCCCACTGCGCCCAGAACTCGTCGTCCTCGCGCTCGAGAAAGGCCACGATGAGATCGTCTTTGGTCCGGAAGTGCCGGTACAGGCTGGTCTTGGCCACGCCGGACGCCTCTACCACCAGGTCCACGCCGACGGCACGCACGCCGCGCGCGTAGAAGAGCGCGGATGCGGTATCCAGGATGCGCTGGCGCACCTCGGAGCTTTCGGCACCCGCGGCGATCGGGGGGCGTCCTGGTTTGCGGGACGGCGCCGCCGCCGGAACGGAAGAAGTTTGCGTGGCCATGTTGACATGATACAGACCTGTCTTTACCATCACAAGAAACATACAGGTCTGTATCGTTTATTAAGCCATCCTTTCAATTCGCCCTTTTCGGAGAAATCCATGTCCCCCAAACCGCTTCCCACTTCCCCGCTGGCCGTGGCCGTCTACGGCGCGGGCGGCCACACCGGCCGCTTCATCGTTGCCGAACTGCGGCGCCGGGGCCTTCCGGTAGTGGCCGTGGGCCGGGACGCGGCCAGGCTGCCCGGCGATGTACCGGCGCGCGTGGCCGCCATCGACGATGCCCCTGCACTGGCGCGGGCGCTGGCCGGTTGCGGCGTCGTCATCAACGCCGCCGGACCTTTCCTCGATACCGCCGCGCCAGTCATCGGCGCGGCTTTGCAGACAGGCACCCATTACCTGGACGTCACGGCCGAGCAGCCCAGCGCGCTGGACACCTTCGAGCGCTTCGACGAGCCGGCGCGCGCGGCCGGGGTGGCAGTGATCCCGGCGGCGGGCTTCTATGGCGGCTTGGCCGATCTGCTTGCGACGGCGCTGGTCGGCGACGGCGCAGCGGTCGACGAACTGACCGTCGCCGTCGCGCTGGATCACTGGTGGCCCACCGAAGGCACGCGCATAACCGGTGCGCGCAGCCACGCGGCACGACGGATCGTCGATGACTACCGGCTGGCGGCCATGCCGCTGCCGGCGGCCCTATCCAATTGGACGTTCGGCCCGCCGCACGGCGAGCAGACCGTCGTGGAACTGCCTTTCAGCGAGATCATCACGATCTCGCGCCATCTGCGCGCGCGCAGCGTGCGCTCGCACCTGAGCCAGGGGTCGCTGCAGGAGATCCGCGACGCCAACACGCCGCCGCCCACCGCGCAAGATGCGCAGGGGCGCTCGGCGCAGCGCTTCGAGATGGTCGTCCGGGCGCGGCAGGGCGATGCGCAGCGCACGGCGCTCGCCCGCGGGCAGGACATTTACGCCGTTTCGGCGCCCCTGGTGGTCGAGGCCGCGGCGCGCATGCTGCAACCCGACTTCGATCGCCGTGGCGCGCTATCGCTGGCGCAGGCCTTCGATGCGCGGCACTTTCTCGCGGCGCTATCGCCCGAGCCGCTGGCTGTGACGCTGTCCTGAGCCGGGCCGGCAAGAAGCGGCACCTGCAATGCCGCGTTCGTTCAACGCTGCGTGCGGTAAGGCTCGTCCTGCGCGACCCAGAGGCCTTCGGCGAGCGCGTCGCGCGTCCATTCCTGCATGCCGGGCACAGCCAGGATGGCGTCCATATACTCGCGCGCCGCGCCCTCGGCGGTGACGCCGTAGGTCGTAAAGCGCGACACGATGGGCGCGTAGAACGCATCGGCAACGCTGAACCGGCCGAAGAGGAAGGGTCCGCCGTGGCCGAACTCGGCGCGGGTGTCGCGCCAAAGCGCCTGGACCTTGTCGATGTCCTGCCGGGCCTCGGTGACGTCGATGCCCGGCAGGTGGGCTTCGATGTTCATGGGCATGACGCGGCGCAGATCGCCGAAACCGCTATGCATTTGCGCGGCCAGGGAACGCGCCCGCGCGCGGGCGCGCGGGTCGGCGGGCCAAAGGCCGGCTTCGGGATGGCGCTCGGCCGCGTATTCGCAGATGGCCAGCGAGTCCCACACCGAGAAGCCATCGTCGATCAGGCAGGGTACTTTGCCTGCGGGCGTCAGCTTTTGTAGCTGCGACGCGAATTCGGGGGTATCCAGATTCAGCCGCTTTTCTTCGAAGGCGATGCCGGCTTCTCGCAGCGCAAGCCAGGCCCGCAGCGACCAGGACGAGTAGTTCTTGTTGGCGATGATGAGGGTGTACATGGCGATCCGTGAAAGTTGGGAAGACGATGAATCGGCAGGCCAGTTTATCCGGCGCCCGCCTTACGCCGGGTCTGTCCGCAGGACGCGGGCCAGGTAGCGGCCCGTATGGCTTTGGGCCTGGGCGGCCACGTCTTCCGGCGTGCCCTGGGCCACGACGCGGCCGCCGCCGTCGCCGCCTTCCGGCCCCATGTCCACCAGCCAGTCGGCCGTCTTGATGACATCCAGATTGTGCTCGATGATCAGCACGGTGTTGCCGCTGTCGACCAATTGATTGAGCACTTCCAGCAGCAGCTCGATGTCGCGGAAATGCAGGCCCGTGGTGGGTTCGTCCAGGATGTACAGCGTGCGGCCCGTGCTGCGGCGGGAGAGCTCTTGCGAGAGCTTCACGCGCTGCGCCTCGCCGCCCGACAGCGTGGTGGCGCTTTGTCCCAGGCGAATGTACGAAAGGCCCACGTCCATCAACGTCTGCAGCTTGCGCGCGATGGCGGGCACCGAGTCGAAGTATTCCAGCGCCTGCTCCACCGTCAGGTCGAGCACCTCGCTGACATTGCGGCCGCGATAGCGGATCTCCAGCGTTTCGCGGTTGTAGCGCTTGCCGTGGCAGACGTCGCAAGGCACGTACATGTCGGGCAGAAAATGCATCTCCACCTTGACCACGCCATCGCCCTGGCAGGCCTCGCAGCGCCCGCCCTTGACGTTGAAGCTGAAGC
>CALGFL010000396.1 GCA_937881145.1 uncultured Bordetella sp. | reverse complement strand
CGGGCGTCGTCACGCCGGGCGTCGCGTCGCGATAAAAAAAGAGGCCGCTTGCGAAAGCGGCCTCCTTGTTTTTGGTGCCTGGGGGTTCAGGCCTTGAGCAGCAAGGTGTTCATGCGCTTGACGAAGGCCGCCGGATCGGCGATTTGCGCGCCTTCGGCCAGCATGGCCTGATCCAGAAGCAGACTGGCCCAATCGCCGAACTCCTCATCGGACGCCTTGCCGATGCGGCCGATCAGCGCGTGCTCGGGGTTGATCTCGAGCACCGGCTTGACGTCCGGCGCATCCTGGCCGGCGGCCTTGAGCATGCGCAGCAGATGCGGGCTGAGCTCGTTCTGGCCGACCACCACGCAGGCGGGCGAATCCACCAGGCGCAAGGTGACGCGCACTTCCTTGACCTGATCCTTCAGCGCCTGCTGCAGGCGCTCGACCAGCGGCTTGAATTCCTCGGTCACTTCCGATTGCCGCTTCTTTTCTTCGTCGTCGGCCAGGTCGGCCAGGTCCAGGCCGCCCTTGGCCACGGACACCAGCGACTTGCCTTCGAACTCGCGCAGGTACGACAGCATCCACTCGTCCACGCGGTCAGAGAGCAGCAGCACCTCGATGCCCTTCTTGCGGAAGATCTCCAGGTGCGGGCTGCTGGCGGCGGCGGCATGGGTGTCGGCCGTGACGTAATAGATCTTGTCCTGGCCTTCCTTCGCACGCGAGAGGTAGTCGGCCAGCGACACGGTCTGCGCCGCATCGCCGCTATGCGTCGAAGCAAAGCGCAGCAGCTTGGCGATGCGTTCGCGGTTGGCCGGGTCTTCGCCCGTGCCTTCCTTGAGCACCTGGCCGAACTCGGTCCAGAAGGCCGCGTAGTCGTCCTTCTTGTTCTCGGCCAGGTCTTCCAGCAGCGACAGGATGCGCTTGGCCGACCCTTCGCGAATGGCGCGCACGTCGCGGCTTTCCTGCAGAATCTCGCGCGAGACGTTCAGCGGCAGGTCGGCCGAATCGATCACCCCGCGCACGAAGCGCAGGTACGAAGGCAGCAGCTGTTCGGCGTCGTCCATGATGAACACGCGCTTCACATACAGCTTGACGCCGCGGCGCGCATCGCGGTCCCACAGGTCGAAGGGCGCGTGCTTGGGCAGGTAGAGCAGCTGGGTGTATTCGCTGCGGCCTTCCACGCGGTTGTGCGTCCAGGCCAGCGGGTCGTCGAAATCGTGCGAGATGGTCTTGTAGAACTCGCGGTACTGTTCGTCGGTAACGTCGGATTTGCCGCGCGTCCACAGCGCACTGGCCTGGTTCACCGCTTCCCACTCGTCTTTTTTCACTTGCTCGTTCTTCTCGGCGTCCCACTCTTCCTTGGCCATGAGAATGGGCAGCGAGATGTGGTCGGAATAGCGGCGCAGGATCTCGCGCAGCTTCCAGCCGTTGAGCAGCTCGTCTTCATCGGCGCGCAGGTGTAGCGTCACGTCCGTGCCGCGGCCGGCGCGCTCGGCTTCGCCGACGGTGAACTCGCCCTGGCCGTCGGATTCCCAGCGGATGGCGCTGTCGGACCCTGCGCGGCGGCTCACCACCGTGACCTTGTCGGCCACGATGAACGAGGAATAGAAGCCCACGCCGAACTGGCCGATGAGCTGGGCGTCTTTCTGCTTGTCGCCCGTGAGCTGCGAGAAGAACTCGCGCGTGCCCGAGCGGGCGATGGTGCCCAGGTTGGCGATGGCCTCGTCGCGCGACAGACCGATGCCGTTGTCGGAAAGGGTGAGGGTGCGCGCCGCCTTGTCGTAGGACACGCGGATGGCCAGGTCGCTGTCGCCGGCCAGCAGCTCGGGGTGGTCGATGGCCTCGAAGCGCAGCTTGTCGCAGGCGTCCGACGCATTGGAGACCAGCTCGCGCAGGAAGATCTCTTTATTGCTGTAGAGCGAGTGGATCATCAAGTGCAGCAACTGCTTCACTTCGGCCTGGAAACCCAGGGTTTCGGAGGGGGATGCGGTCTGGCTCATGGGGGTTGAAACGTCGAGTTGGCGTAAAAAAGGGAGAAATAAGGCTTGCCTGTCCAAATAAGGGCGATCGGCCCGATTTCAAGGGCCATATACTGAAACAATTACGCTGCTTTGCACAAATCCGCGCTCCAAGTCTTCCATGTCCGCCATACCCTTGCCCGCCGAAGCCCCGCGCCCGTTCATCAAATCCCTGCTGGCCATGCTGGGCATCTGCTGCGTCATGATGCTGGTCGGCCTGGACCAGACCGTGGTGGGCACGGCGCTGCCCACCATCATCGCCGAGCTGCACGGGTTCGACCTGTATGCCTGGGTCGCCACGTCCTATCTGCTGACCTCGGTCATCACCGTGCCGGTATTCGGCCGGCTGGGCGACTACTACGGGCGCAAGTCCTTCGTCGTGGCGGCCATCATCGTGTTCACGCTGGCCTCGGTGCTGTGCGGCCTGTCCACCAGCATGACGTTCCTGGTACTGGCCCGCGCACTGCAGGGCGTGGGCGGCGGGATGCTGGTGGGCACGGCCTTCGCCAGCGTGCCCGACCTGTTTCCCGATCCGCGCGTGCGCTTGCGCTGGCAGATACTGATCACCTCGGCGTTCGGCCTGGCCAGCGCGATCGGCCCCACGCTGGGCGGCGTTCTCACCGAACAGTACGGCTGGCGGTCGGTGTTTTTCGTGAACGCGCCGGTGGGTCTGCTGGGGGTGTACTTCGTGGCCTGGCACATGCCCACCATCCGCCACCACAATAACGCCAGGATCCAGCTCGACTGGCTGGGCGCGCTCCTGATCGCGGTGTCGCTGGGCAGCCTGCAGCTCTTGGTGGAGCTGCTGCCCGGCCATCATTCGGGCACGATGCTGTCGTGGCTGGGCGCGGGCAGCGCGCTGGCTTTCGCCTGGCTCTACTTCTGGGAACGCCGCTGCACTTACTCGCTGCTACCCTTCGAGATGTTCCGCAACCGCACCATCTCGGTGTTGTTCCTGCTGGCCTTTCTGATGGGCACGGCCTCGTTCTCGGTCATGTTCTATGTGCCGCTGATGCTGCAGGGCGGCTTCGGGTTGTCGCCGCAGGACGCCGGCCTGCTCGTCACGCCCATGATGGTCGGCATCCCGGTGGCCAGCCTGATCAACGGCCGCGTCATTCCGCGCCTGAAGCGCCCGCTGATCATGCTTTACGTGGGCTTTGCCGCCCTGGCGCTGTCGTCGCTGGGCGTGATCTTCACGCAAGCCGACACGCCGCACTGGCTGTTCGGCGTCTACATGGCCCTGAGCGGCATGGGAGTGGGCTTCGTCATGCCCAACCTGACCATCTTCGGGCAGCTGGCCGCGCCGCCGCATCACCTGGGCATCGCCACCGCGACCACGCAGTCGCTGCGCATGGTGGGCGGCATGATAGGCACGGCACTGGTGGGCACCGTGGTGGACCATGCCTATCAATCCCAGGTGACCTTCGTGCTGCGGACCATGGACGCCACGACCTGGCTGGACCGCCTGCGCAATCCGCAGGTGCTGCTCGACCAGGAAGGGCAACGGCAGGTCATGGCGCAGCTCGCGGCCCAGGGACTCAACCCCGAGACCCTGTTCGAAGGCATCCACGCAGTATTGGTGAACGCCATCCACATCAGCCAGTACGTCGGCCTGGGCGTTTCGCTGCTGGGCCTGCTGCTGGTGCGGCGCGTGCCGCCGCTCATGCTCAAGCAGCGCCGCGAGCACGAGACGGCTGAGTCGGCGGCCGCGACGGTTGGCCTTTCGGAGTAGAAAGAAAGTCAGAACCGCCCAGGAAATGGGGGCGGTTGATCGGAGCCATATATAATGTCGGTCCGCATACGTGCCCGAGTGGTGAAATTGGTAGACGCAGGGGACTCAAAATCCCCCGCCGCAAGGCGTGCCG
>CALGFL010000395.1 GCA_937881145.1 uncultured Bordetella sp. | reverse complement strand
TACAAGGACTTACCCGTCATGATGGTGCTCTACTCCGGCACGACCTGCCCCTTTTCGCAACGCTGCCGCTTTGTGCTTTTCGAAAAAGGCATGGACTTCGAAATCCGGGACATCGACCTGTACAACAAGCCCGAAGACATCTCGGTCATGAACCCCTACGGCCAGGTGCCCATCCTGGTCGAGCGCGATCTGGTGCTGTACGAGTCCAACATCATCAACGAGTATATCGACGAGCGCTTTCCCCATCCGCAGCTGATGCCGGCCGACCCGGTCATGCGGGCGCGAACCCGCCTCTTCCTCTACAACTTCGAGAAAGAGCTGTTCGTGCACGTGTCCACGCTGGAAGTCCGCAGCGCCAAGCCCGACGACAAGAAGATGAACCTGGCCCGCCAGGCCATCCGCGACCGCCTGGCCCAACTCGCGCCCATCCTCATCAAGAACAAGTACATGCTGGGCGAAGAGTTCTCCATGCTCGACGTGGCCGTGGCCCCGCTGCTGTGGCGCCTGGATCACTACGGCATCGAACTGCCCAAGAACGCCGCCCCGATCCAGAAGTACGCCGAACGCATCTTCTCGCGCCCGGCCTACATCGAGGCGCTCACGCCGTCCGAAAAGGTCATGCGCCGCTAAACGGCATACGGACTGCACACGCCATGGGCGAGACCTCGACCAAACCCTATATGATCCGCGCGCTGCACGAATGGTGCACCGACAACGGCTACACGCCCTACGTCACGGTGCACGTCGACGCGCATACCCTGGTGCCGCCGGCTCATGTGCGCGACGGGCAGATTACGCTGAACGTAGGCACGCTGGCCACGCACAACCTGGTGCTGGGCAACGAATTCATCGAATTCCAAGCCCGTTTCGGCGGAATCACCGAGAGCGTCTCGGTGCCGATCGGCGCCGTCAGCGCCATCTATGCGCGCGAAACCGGCACCGGCATGGGTTTCGAGGTACAGCCCTACGAGCTCGGCGAGCGGCCCGCGTCCACCCCAGCCGCGGAACCCGTCGCCCCGATCTCGGACGCCGTGGCACCGACGGACGGCGACGACACACCCAAGCGGCCGCGCCTGACCATCGTCAAATAAGGCCGCGGCCGTAGCGACCGCATCGCGCACGACGCAGTCCGCGCGCTCAACGTCTAATACAATCCCTGCCTCGCGCCATTCGCCGCGCGAGCCCATGCCGGTGTAGCTCAGTTGGTAGAGCAGCTCACTTGTAATGAGAAGGTCGAGGGTTCGATTCCTTTCACCGGCACCAGTGATATCGAGCAAGAGCATCCCATGGCACTGACACCCCAGCTTGCCGACAAGATCCTCCGCATGCCCAAGGCAGAGCTTCATCTGCACATCGAGGGCACCCTGGAGCCCGAGCTGATCTTCGCTCTGGCCAGACGCAACGGCGTGACGCTGCCCTACGCGTCGGTTCAGGCCTTGCGCGATGCATACGCGTTCACCGATCTGCAATCCTTTCTCGACATCTATTACGCCGGCGCGAGCGTCCTGCTCACGCAAGACGATTTCCACGACATGACGCGCGCCTATGTGGAACGCGCCATGGCCGATCACGTGCGTCATGCCGAGATCTTCTTCGATCCGCAGACGCACACCGCGCGCGGCGTGCCGATCGCAACGGTCATCAACGGCATCGAACGGGCGCTGGCCGAGGCCCAGGCGAAGCACGGCTTCTCGAGCCGCCTGATCCTGTGTTTCCTGCGCCACCTCCCGGAAGAGGACGCGCTGCGCACGCTCGAAGAGTCGCTGCCGTATTTCCGCAGCCATGCGCATCGCCTGATCGGCGTCGGCCTCGATTCGTCCGAGCTGGGCCATCCGCCGTCCAAATTTGCGCGCGTCTTCGAGCGCTGCCGCACGCTCGGCCTGCGCATCGTCGCGCACGCGGGCGAGGAAGGCCCGCCGGCCTATATTTACGAGGCGCTCGACACGCTGCGCGTAGAACGTATCGACCACGGCGTGCGCGCGATCGAAGACGAGGCGCTGCTGGAACGCCTTGCGCGCGAGAAGATCGCGCTGACCGTCTGTCCGCTTTCGAACGTGCGCCTCAAAGTGTTCGACCACATGAGCCAGCACACGCTGCGCGACCTGCTCAAGCGCGACCTGGCCGTGACGATCAACTCCGACGACCCAGCCTACTTCGGCGGTTACGTCAACGCAAACTACCTCGCCGTGTTCGACGCGCTCGACATGACCGAGGACGATGCCTACACGCTCGCGCGCAACAGCTTCGAAGCGTCGTTCATCGACGATGACCGCAAGCGCGCATTGATCGGCGAACTTGAGCGCTTTCGCGCGGATACGGCCTGACCAGAGGCGCTAATTACTGCCCAGCTTGGCATCCACGCAGCCCGTGCTGTTGCACTGGCGCCCGCGTTCCTTGAGAAAGTCCAGCCGTGCTCGCGTGTGGCGCGCCGTCATGCACGCAAACGCTTCAAATTATTACAAACCCCGAAGTCTGGCAATGCGGTGGAATGCACCCGTCGCGCCAGGTTCGAAAAAACCCCGGGCCTCGGCTAGACTCGCCATTCCACCCTATCCCGGCCTGGTCGCAACTGCATAGCGATCCACGCCCGGGGCCGATCCCGCCGCCAGAAAATCGCATGAGCAAACTCAGCCCTCCGCCCGCCCAACGCTCGCGTCGCGGCGCCATCGTGCTTACGGCGATCGTCATTGCCCTGATCGCCGCGGTCGCCAGTCACCTGATCACCAAGAAAGCCCCCCAGCGCGCGACGCCCGCGCAGGTGGTAAGCGTGGCTCAGGCCGCCACGGGCGACATGCCGGAAATCATGAACGAGCTGGGCACCGTGACGCCCGTGGCAACGGTCACGGTGCTGCCGCAGCTGAGCGGCTTCCTGACCGAGGTGGGCTACCAGGAAGGACAGGAAGTCCAGAAAGGCCAGTTCCTGGCGCAGATCGATCCGCGTCAATACCAGATCGGCAAGCAGCAGGCCCAGGCCCAGCTCGCCAAGGACCAGGCCGTGCTCGCGCAGGCGCGCTCCGATCTGGCCCGCTACACGCAGCTGTTCCAGCAAAAATCCATCGCCGAGCAGACCTACGCGAACCAGCGCTTCACGGTGCAGCAGGACGAGGCCGCGGTGCAGGCCGACAAGGCAAGCATCGCGCAGTACGACCTGGATCTGGATTACTGCCGCATCACCGCGCCCGTATCAGGCCGCGTCGGCCTGCGGCTGGTCGATCCGGGCAACTTCGTCAGCACGTCCACGTCGACCGGCATCGCGGTCATCACCACGATCAAGCCAACCACGGTTCAATTCACCGTGCCGCAGAACTCGCTGGCGCGCATCATCGAGCGCTTCAACAGCGGCGCCACGCTGCCAGTGACGGCCTACAACAGCGACAACACCAAGCGGATCGCCGTCGGCACGCTGTATGCGATCGGCAACCAGATGTCCACCAGCACCGGCACGGTCATGCTGCGCGCGCATTTCGACAACGACGACGAGGCGCTTTTCCCGAACGAGTTCGTCAATGTGCAGCTGCTGGTCGACACACTGAAGAACGCGGTGCTGGTGCCTACGCCCGCGGTACAGACCGGCGCGCCGGGCGACTATGTGTATGTGGTCAACGCGAACGATACCGTGACCCTGACCAAGGTCACGCCCGGGCCGAGCGACGGCAGGCAGACGGCCATCCTGGCCGGCCTGAAGGCCGGCGACAAGGTGGTCACCGACGGCATGGATCGCCTGAGCGACGGCGCGCGCATCCGCGCGGCGGGCGTGCAGCCGGCGACGCCGGGCGCATCGAAACCGCAGCCGAAAGCCAAACCGCAGCCCGCCGCCGGCAATGCGCAGGGATGATCGCGGCCGCTGATCGATGAATATCTCTCG
>CALGFL010000394.1 GCA_937881145.1 uncultured Bordetella sp. | reverse complement strand
GCAAAACAGCCTGGCCGCGGCCGGCGGCCTGCAAGCCCGCGGCATCCGGAGCGCGGGCCTGTTCTTCGACGACGCGGCGGAACTGGCCACGGCGCTCCTGGCCTGCTGGCGCGCGGGCGTCGTCGCCGTCCTGCCCGGCGATGCCCAGCCGGCCACCTGCACCCGCCTGAACCGGGAGGTGGACGCCTGGCTGAGCGACCGCGAACTGCCCATAGCGGACGCCGAGAAAACCCGCCTGAGCGAACTGCTGTCGCATGCGCCCATGGCGCCGGCGCGCCTGGATCTGGATGCGCCGGGCGTGCGCATCCTCACCTCCGGATCGAGCGGCACGCCCAAGCTGATCGACAAGCAGTGGCGGCAGTTGATGGAAGAAGTGCGCGCACTGCAGGCGCAATGGCCCGAACTCGATCGCGAGCACGGATGCGGCGGGCAAGACCGGCCCGTCACCATCCTGGGCAGCGTCAGCACGCAGCACATGTACGGCCTGCCCTTTCGCCTGCTGTGGCCTTTGTGCTCGGGCCGCCCTATCGTGCGCGCGCAGCTTGCCTATCCGGAAGAAGTGCAGCAGGCCGTGCGCAAGCACGCGCCCTGCGTCTGGATCGCCAGCCCCGCGCTCTTGCGCCGCCTGGGCGGCAACCTGGACTGGCCCGCGCTGCGACAGGGCCTGCGCGGCATTTTCTCGGCCGGCGGCGCGCTGCCCGGCGCGACCGTGCAGTTCCTGGATCGGCATCTGGGCTGGTCGCCGACCGAAATCTACGGCAGCTCCGAAACCGGCGTCGTGGCCTGGCGCCGGGGCGAAACCGATTGGCGCTGCATCGAGCCTGCCGCGGTCGGACTGGACGAACGCCAGGCCCTGTGGGTCAAATCTCCTTGGACCAACGGCGGGTTCGAGCAGACCGCCGATGCCGCGGTATTGCGCGCGCAAGGCGGCTTCGCCTTGCAAGGCCGCCTGGACCGCATCATCAAGCTTGAAGAAAAACGCATCGCCCTGCCGATGGTGGAACGCGCGCTGGCCGATCAGCAGTTCGTGGACGAGGCCTACGTCGACAGGCCGGCCAATGCCGCCCGCCTGACCGCCCTCGTCGCATTGACGCCGGCCGGCCTGCATGCTTTGCGCAACCAGGGCCGCCAGGCCCTCATCGCCGCGCTGCGCGCGCACATGGCCCCGCAGGTCGAGTCGCTGGCCGTGCCGCGCAGCTGGCGCTTCATGCGCCAACTGCCCTGGAACGCGCAAGGCAAGCTGACGCGACCGGTCTTCGAGCAGCTGGCCGGCCCGCGCCCCAGCGCCCCTGAGCTCGAACCCCTGCCCGCACCCGACGCGGCCACCCGGCGCTACGCCCTCGAAGTGCCGCTGGACCTGGCGCACTTCTCCGGCCACTTCGCGGACTTGCCTATCGTGCCCGGCGTGACGCAGATCGGTTGGGCCTTCGACGCCGCGCGCCGCGACCTGCGGCCCGACCTGAACTTTGGCGGCATGGAGGTGCTGAAGTTCCAGAAACTGCTGCGTCCCGGCGACGCCGCCGAACTGCTGCTGCGCTGGGACGACGAGCGGGCCAAGCTGCACTTCAGCGTGATCATGGCCGGCGTGTCCTGCGCGTCCGGCCGCATTCTGCATCGCCCCAAGCCCTGCCATGTCCAGGCATAGGCCCTGCGCCCTGATCCCGGTCTACAACCACGGCCGTACGGTGGCCGCGGTGGCCCGCGGGCTGCGCGCCCAGGGGCTGCCGTGCGTGCTTATCGACGACGGCTCGGAACCGGACTGCGCCGCCGTGCTGGACGCGCTGGCGCGCGAACCCGGCATGCATCTGGTGCGCCGTTCTGCAAACGGCGGCAAGGGCATGGCCATGCTGGACGGCTTTCGCGCGGCCGACAAGCTGGGCTACAGCCACGCGCTGCAGATCGACGCCGACGGCCAGCACGCCGTGCAGGACGTCGAACGGTTCCTCGCGCTGTCGCGCGCGTGCCCCGAAGCCCTGATAGGCGGCGCGCCCCTCTACGGCGCGGACGCGCCGCGCGCGCGCCTGTACGGCCGCTGGCTGACCCGCGTGTGGGTATGGATCAACACCCTGTCGCTGGACATTCCCGACGCCATGTGCGGCTTTCGGCTCTATCCCCTGCCGCCCACGCTGGCCGTCATCGAGCATGCTCAAGTGGGTCGGCGCATGGACTACGACATCGGCATCATCGTGCGCCTGCATTGGCGCGGCACACCCATGATCTGGGTGCCCACGCGCGTGGCTTATCCCGCGGACGGCGTCTCGCATTTCAAGGGCCTGCGCGACAACGCCATGATCAGCCTGATGCACGCGCGGCTCTTCTTCGGCATGCTCTGGCGCGCACCCTGGCTGCTGGCGCGGCGCATGCGCCAGGCCGTGCGAAGGACCCGCGCATGACCCGGCCCGACGATACGCACTGGGTCAACCAGCCCGAGCGCGGCAGCGGCCTCCTGATGCGCCTGACCGCCCGCGCCGCGCGCCTTCTGGGGCGGCGCGCGCTGGCGCCGGCGATCTGGCTCATCGTGCTGTACTTCTATGCCACCGGCGGCCGCGCGCGGCGGGCCATCGCCGACTATCAGCGCCGGCTGGCCGCGCACAGCGGACGCGGCGATCTCTTTCCCGCGCGCTGCGCCGTCTATCGGCAGTTCCTCATGTTCGCGCAGGTCCTGCTCGACAAACTCGACGCCTGGCAGGGCAAGATCACGTTCCAGAACCTGGATCTGGACGACCCCGACGCTTTGCTCGGGCAGATGACGCCCGGCCGCGCGCGCGGACAGATCCTGCTCTGCGCGCACATGGGCAATCTGGATGTCTGCCGCGCATTGGCCGCGCACCAGCCGGACATGAAGCTGACCGTGCTGGTCCACAGCTACAACGCCGTGCGCTTCAACAAGGTGCTGAACGAAGCCGGCGCCACCAGCGTCGAACTCATGCAGGTCAGCGAACTGGACGCCATCGCCATGCTGGACCTGAGCCAGCGCATCGACCGCGGCGAATGGCTCGCCATTACCGGCGACCGGGTTCCGCCGCGCGGCAATCGCGTGGTGGAGGTGGATTTCCTGGGCGCACCGGCGCTTTTCCCGCAAGGGCCTTGGCTGCTGGCCGGCATACTGCGCTGCCCGGTCAATGTTTTGTCCTGCACCCGCCAAGAGGGAAAGGGCCCCCGGGTCGGACGCTACAAGCTCGCCATGCGGCGCCTGGCCACCGAGCTGAGTTGGACGCGCACCACCCGTGACGGCGAGATCCGGCGCATCGCGCAAAGCTATGCCGATGAACTCGCGCTGGCCTGCCGGCAAGCGCCGCTGCAGTGGTTCAATTTCTACCCTTTCTGGAAAGATCATGCGTAAGCGCGGACTGCTGGGCGCCGAAGTGCGGATCAAGGTGCCTTTCTACGACGTCGACACCCTGCACGTGGCCTGGCACGGCCACTATGCCAAGTATCTGGAAGAAGCGCGCTGCGCGCTGCTCGACGCAATCGGCTACAACTACGATGCCATGCGCGCGGACGGCTATGCCTGGCCCGTCATCGATCTGCATATCCGCTATGCCCGGCCGGCCCGCTTCGGCCAGCGGATCACCGTGCGCGCCGAGCTGGTCGAGTGGCAGCACCGGCTGCTCATCAACTACCTGCTCACCGACGCCGAGACCGGCACCCGGCTGACCCGCGCCACCACGACCCAGATCGCCGTCCTCCTGGCCACGGGAGAAATGCAGATGGTCGCCCCCGCCGGCATGGTCCGCGCCGTGGAAAACGCCCTGAACACCACCAAGGCAGCATGATGAAACGATGGATGCTTCTAGCCCTGTTTGCGCTTGTCCCTTGCATTGCCGGCGCCTTCAGCCTCGATCAACTGCAAACGCAGCTGCGCGCCCAGCCCATCGTGCGGGGCCACTTCATACAGCAGAAATTTCTGCGTTCGCTGCCCCAGCCGCTGACCAGCCGCGGCGATTTCACGCTGGCACAAGGCAAGGGCCTGCTGTGGAAACTGACCAGCCCCTTCGAGCAGGACCTGCGCATCACGCCGCAAGGCATCGCCAAGCGCGACGCGCAAGGCGCGTGGCAGGCTCTGCCGCAACAGATGGGCGCGAGCCGCGAGGTCGCCGCGATCCTGGCCGTGCTGGCCGGGGACACGCATGGCCTGCAGGAAAACTTCGACATTTCGCTCGCCGGCGACGCCCAGGCCTGGACCATGACCATGAAGCCCAGTTCGGCCCTGGTGAGCCAGAT
>CALGFL010000393.1 GCA_937881145.1 uncultured Bordetella sp. | reverse complement strand
GGTGATGGTCGATCAGCTGGTCGCCGCGCTGCGCTTTCTGATCGCCAGCCGGACGAGCACCGGCCAGACCATCACGGTCGACGCCGGCCAGCGATTGCGCGGCCTGCCGCGCGACGTTCAGTTCATGGTGCAGCAATGACCACGGCCAGCTTCGACGATCTCGTGCCCGAGGCACTGGCGCCGCGCAGCCGCCGCGGGCTGCTGGAGAACGATTTGCTGTTCACGCGTTTTTTCGCCCGTCACGGCGAGTCGCTCGACCCCGCGCAGACAGCGGCGCTGGGCGAATTGCTCGATCTTGACGACAACACGCTGCTGGCGCTGCTGCTCGGACACATCGAGCCGCCGGCGCAGGCGCAGGCGGCGCAGCGCCTGGGCCTGCTCGACATGCTGCGCGACTGAGCCGCGTCGCGACGAAGCGCGGCCGTCATCCCCAACCTCCGGAGCCCCCCATGAAGCCTTCCGACGTCAAAGCCACGCTGTCCTTCTCCGACGGCGCGCCCAGCATCGAGCTGCCGATCTACAAGGGCTCGGTCGGTCCGGACGTGATCGACATCCGCAAGCTGTACGGCCAGACGGGCATGTTCACGTACGACCCCGGCTTTCTGTCGACCGCCGCCACGGCGTCGGGCATTACCTATATCGACGGCGACAAGGGCGAACTGCTGTATCGCGGTTACCCCATCGAGCAACTCGCGGTCAATTGCGATTACCTGGACACCTGCTATCTCATCCTGAACGGCGATCTGCCCAATGCCGAGCAAAAGAAGGAATTCGATACGCAGGTCACGCGCCACACGATGGTGCACGAGCAGATGAATTTCTTCCTGCGCGGCTTCCGTCGCGACGCGCATCCCATGGCCGTGCTGACCGGCCTGGTGGGCGCGCTGTCGGCCTTCTATCACGATTCGACCGACATCACGAATCCGCAGCACCGCTACATTTCGGCCATCCGCCTCATCGCCAAGATGCCCACGCTGGTGGCCATGGCGTACAAGTATTCGCGCGGCGAACCCACGATCTATCCGAAGAACGACCTGTCCTATACCGGTAACTTCCTGCGCATGATGTTCGCCAATCCGTGCGAGGACTACCAGGTGAACGAAGTGGTCGAGCGCGCGCTCGACCGCATCTTCATCCTGCACGCCGACCACGAGCAAAATGCCTCGACCTCGACGGTGCGCCTGTGCGGTTCGTCGGGCACCAACCCCTTTGCCGCCATCGCCTCGGGCGTGGCCTGCCTGTGGGGCCCGGCCCACGGCGGCGCCAACGAAGCCTGCCTGCACATGCTCGAGCAGATCCAGGCCAACGGCGGCCTGGCCACGGTGGGCAAGTTCATGGAGCAGGTCAAGGACAAGAACTCGGGCGTGCGCCTGATGGGCTTTGGCCACCGCGTGTACAAGAACTACGATCCGCGCGCCAAGCTGATGCAGGAGACCTGCAAGGAAGTGCTGACCGCCCTGGGCCTGGAAAACGATCCCCTGCTCAAGTTGGCCATGGCGCTGGAAAAGATCGCGCTGGAAGACGATTACTTCGTGCAGCGCAAGCTCTACCCGAACGTGGACTTCTACTCGGGCATCGTGCAGCGCGCCATCGGCATCCCGACCTCGCTGTTCACCGGCATCTTCGCGCTGGCCCGCACCACCGGCTGGATCGCGCAGTGGGCCGAAATGATCGCCGACCCCGAGTACAAGATCGGCCGTCCGCGTCAGCTGTACACCGGCGAGGCGGTGCGTCAGGTCAAGCGCTAAGCGACTCTGGCGTGTGGCGGACTCTGTCTCCGCCGCAGTAAAAAGGGCTGTTCGATGTGAGCAGCCCTTTTTGTTTCTTTGGCCGCATTGTGTCATGGGCGTGAAGCGCTCCGGCTTCGAAGTGCCGCTTTACGCCCACGACACAATGCTCAGAGAATCTCGGTACGCGGCATTGATATCTTCCGATAGTCCCCGAACGGCCCTAAGAACCAGCGGAATGCATCAGTTGTTCGCCGCGTGCCACTCGACCAGCTTCTTGCGATACGCCTCGATATCCGCAATGGGACGACGGGCCACGCCCGACTCCGCCGCAGCCTGGGCAACCGCCGGAGCAACCGCCGAGATCAAACGCGGATCGAAGGGCGTGGGGATGATGTAGTCGGGGCCGAACCCGGCTTCGTGGTGCGTCAGCTCCGCGATCGCCTTCACGCTGGCCAGCTTCATCGCTTCGTTGATGGTCGTGGCGCCGCAATCGAGCGCGCCGCGGAAGATGAAGGGAAAGCACAACACGTTGTTGACCTGGTTCGGATAGTCCGAGCGGCCGGTGGCGACGATGCAGTCGGGGCGGGCCGCGCGGGCGACCTCGGGCAGGATCTCGGGAGTGGGGTTGGCCAGGGCCAGGATGATGGGCTTGCCGGCCATGGTCTTGACCATCTCGGGCGTGAGCGCGCCGGCGGCCGAGCAGCCCAGGAAGATGTCGGCGCCCTTGACCACGTCGGCCAGAGTGCGGGCATCCGTATGCTGCGCATAGCGCTGCTTGTTGGGCTCCATCATGGCGTCGCGACCTTCCCAGATCACGCCGCGCGAATCGACCACGTAGATGTTTTCGCGCTTGATGCCCAGGTCGACCATCAGGTCCAGGCAGGCGATGGCGGCGGCACCGGCGCCGGAGACGGCGACCTTGACCTTGCCGATGTCTTTCTTGACGACCGCCAGGCCGTTGAGCACCGCGGCCGAAGAGATGATGGCAGTGCCGTGCTGGTCGTCGTGGAAGACAGGTATCTTCATGCGCTCGCGCAGCTTCTTCTCGATGTAGAAGCACTCCGGCGCCTTGATGTCTTCGAGGTTGATGCCGCCGAGCGTGGGCTCGAGCATCGCGA
>CALGFL010000392.1 GCA_937881145.1 uncultured Bordetella sp. | reverse complement strand
TCGAGGTCGTAGGTCTTGGCCGAGCCGAAGCCCATGTCGCCGGTGCACAGCAGCATGACGCGGTAAGGCAGGCCCAGGCGCTGCAGCACCGCCTCGGCGTGGCCGGTCATTTGTTCGAGCGTTTCGTAGGATTTGTCGGGTTCGACGATCTGCACCATCTCGACTTTATCGAACTGGTGCTGGCGGATCATGCCGCGCGTGTCGCGTCCGCCGCTGCCGGCTTCGGAACGGAAGCACGGCGTGTGGGCCGTCATGCGCAGGGGCAGGCCGCCGGCCGGCACGATGGTATCGCGCACGGCGCTGGTCAGCGTGATCTCGGAGGTGGAGATCAGGTATTGATCCTCGCGTGCGACGGGCCTGCCCTGCTCGTCCGTCTTGGGGGCGTCGTCCTCGCCGCCCTTGGCGACGGCGAACATGTCGTCCTTGAACTTGGGCAGTTGGCCCGTGCCGAACAAGGTCGAGCTGTTGACGATGTAGGGGGTGTAGCACTCGGTGTAGCCGTGCTCGGTGGTCTGCAGGTCCAGCATGAACTGGGCCAGGGCGCGGTGCAGGCGGGCGATGGAGCCGCGCATGAAAGAGAAGCGCGCGCCCGAGAGCCTGGCGGCGAGGTCGAAGTCCAGTCCCAGGGGTTCGCCGATGGCGACGTGATCGCGGGGCTCGAAGCCCAGGCCGGCGGGGTTGCCGTCGGGACCGGCGGCACCCGGGATCCAGCGGCGCACTTCGACGTTCTCGTCGCTGTCCTTGCCCACCGGCACGCTTTCGTGCGGCAGGTTGGGGATGGACATGAGAAGGTCGTTCAGCTGCTGCTGCACGCCGGCCAGCGCCTCTTCGAGTTCTTTGAGGCGCGCGGGTATGCCCTGCGATTCGGCCATGACGCCGGAGGCGTCTTCACCCTTGGACTTGAGCATGCCGATTTGCTTGGCCAGGGCGTTGCGGCGGGCCTGCAGGGTCTCGGTCTCGGTCTGCACGGCCTTGCGGTGGGATTCGAGGGCGTTGAAGCGCTCGGTGTCGAAGTCGATTTTGCGCGCTTTCAGGCGTTCGACGACGGTGGGCAGGTCTTTGCGCAGCAGGGTGATGTCTAGCATTTTAATTATGGCCTGGATAAGGGTTCTTAAGCCGCCGAGGCTGCCCTGCGGGAGTTCCGATGCTCGCCCGGCGGGCTGCGCTTCGGACTCCCTCCGGGGTCCTCGGCTCAGTTTTTCTTATGTTGACGGTCTAGATCTTTCAGAAATTGAAGCTTCTGCTGGATTTTAGCCTCCAGGCCGCGGTCGGTCGGGCGGTAGAAGGTGGCGTCCAGGCCGTCGGGAAAATACTGCTCGCCGGCGGCGTAACCGTGCGGTTCGTCGTGGGCGTAGCGGTAGGCGTGGCCGTAGCCCAATTCTTTCATGAGTTTGGTGGGCGCGTTGCGCAGGTGCAGGGGCACCGGCGCGCTGCCGTGCTCGGAGGCGTATTTCTTGGCGGCGTTGTAGGCGTTGTAGCCGGCGTTGGATTTGGCGGCGCAGGCCAGGTAGATGACGGCCTGGCCCAGGGCGAGTTCGCCTTCGGGCGAGCCCAGGCGTTCGTAGGTGGCCGCGGCGTCGTTGACGACCTGCATGGCGCGCGGGTCGGCCAGGCCTATGTCTTCCCAGGCCATGCGCACGATGCGGCGGGCCAGGTAGCGCGCGTCGGCGCCGCCGTCCATCATGCGGCAGAACCAGTACAGGGCGGCGTCCGGGTCCGAGCCGCGCACGGATTTATGCAGCGCGCTGATCTGGTCGTAGAAGGCCTCGCCGCCTTTGTCGAAGCGGCGCAGGTTTTGCGACAGCGCGTTTTCCAGCCAGGCGGCATCGACGACTTCGCGGCCGGCGGTCAGTGCCGATTCGGCGACAACTTCGACGGCGCTGATGAGACGGCGGGCGTCGCCGTCGGCCCAGGCGGCCAATTGCTCGCGGGCGTCGGCGGTGAACTGCACGAGCGGCGGTTCGCCTTCGCCGCCGCGGCCTTGGTTCATGGCGGCCACCGCGCGTTCTATGAGCTGCGTCAGTTCTTCGGCCGTGAGCGCCTGCAGGACGTAGACGCGGGCGCGCGACAGCAACGCGGAGTTGACTTCGAACGACGGGTTCTCGGTGGTGGCGCCGATAAAGGTGAAGAGGCCGCTTTCGACGTAGGGCAGGAAGGCGTCCTGCTGGGCCTTGTTGAAGCGGTGCACCTCGTCGACGAAGAGGATGGTGCGGCGGCCCTGGCCTTGCGCGATCTGGGCGGTGGTGACCGCGTCGCGGATGTCTTTGACGCCGCCCAGCACGGCCGAAATGGCGATGAATTGCGCGTCGAAGCCGTCGGCCATGAGCCGAGCCAGCGTGGTCTTGCCCACGCCCGGCGGCCCCCAGAAAATCATGGAATGCGGCCGGCCGGAGGCGAAGGCCACGCGCAGGGGCTTGTCGGGCCCCAACAGGTGCGATTGTCCCACCACATCAGCCAGGGTGCGCGGGCGCAGCCGCTCGGCCAGAGGCACGTAGGGGCGATGCGCGGGGTCGTCGGCGAAGAGGTCGGGACTGCTCATGAGCGGATTAGAGCATGGCGCCGCCGTCCGATCCCGGACAGGGCAAGGCGACTCCCGGCAGGATCGGCCCTAGGGAAAATCCCAGTTTTCCTTGAAAATTTATTTCACGAAGATATCAAAAATCTTGTTTTCTTGTAAAAAATTTCAAAACACCATGGCTGATATCTCGATTCCGTCCCCCCTGCTCGACCCGGCCGGCAAGGGTCTGGGCGTGTTTCCCGCCGGCAAGGCCAGCGACCAGGTCGCCGGCCTGGGCTGGAATCTGCTGGCCGAAGACGTGAGCCTGCCCGTCGCCGTGCTGTATGAAAGCCGCGTGCAGCACAACCTGGAATGGATGCGGCAGTTCCTGACCGCCTATCAGGTCAAGCTCGCGCCGCACGGCAAGACGACCATGAGTCCGCGGCTCTTTCACATGCAGCTGGAACACGGCGCCTGGGGCATCACCCTGGCCACGGCGCCGCAGACCAAGGCGGCCTATCTGCACGGCGTGCGCCGCGTGCTCATGGCCAACCAGCTGGTGGGCAAGGCCAATATGGGCATCATCGCCGAGCTGCTGCGCGACCCGGATTTCAGTTTCTGCTGCCTGGTCGATTCGGTGGCCGGCGCGCGCCAGCTGGGCGAATTCTTCGCCGCGCAGGGCGAGGTGCTGCCGGTGCTGATCGAACTGGGCCCGCAAGGCGGGCGCACCGGCGTGCGCGACGACCCCGCGCTCGAAGCCGTGCTGAACGAGCTGGCCCGCTGGCCGCAATCGCTGGCCCTGGCCGGCGTCGAAATCTATGAAGGCGTACTCAAGGAAGAAGACGAGATCCGCGCCTTCCTGCGCCGCGCCGTCGCCACGCTGCGCGAATTGGCCCAGGCGGGCCGTCTGCGCTCGAACGCGCCGGCCATTCTCACCGGCGCCGGTTCGGCCTGGTACGACGTGGTGGCCGAAGAATTCGCCGGCGTGGACATCGGCCAGCCGCTGGACGTGGTGCTGCGCCCCGGCTGCTACCTGACACACGACGTGGGTGCCTACCGCAGCGCGGCCGAGCGCATCGCGCAGAACAACCCGGTGGCGCGCAAGATGGCCTCGTCCCTGCAGCCCGCGCTGCAGATCTGGGCCTGCGTGCAATCGATACCCGAGGCTGGCCGCGCCATCGTCGCAATGGGCAAGCGCGATGCTGCCTTCGACGCCGGCATGCCCGTGCCCGACATGCATTACCGCCCCGGCCGCGACGCGGGCGGCAAGCCCGGCAAGGCGGCCCCGAATTGGCAGATCACGGCCATGATGGACCAGCACGCCTTCATGCAGATCGCCCCGGGCGACGACCTCGAAGTCGGCGACATGATCTCTTGCGAGGTCTGCCACCCTTGCCTGACCTTCGACAAGTTGCGCCAGGTGTTGCTGCTCGACGACCGCTACGGCGTGACCGGCGGCGCGCATGGCATCGGTGAATCGACCGTGCGCGCGCT
>CALGFL010000391.1 GCA_937881145.1 uncultured Bordetella sp. | reverse complement strand
TTCAGCCCGCGCCCGGCGCGCGTGCTGCGCGAGTTCAACCTGGCGCACCGCGAAAAGTCGCACGACCTGTCGGACCTGGCCGAGGAGAAGTACGAAATCCTCAGCCTCCTGGGCATCGATGTGGGCAGCCGCCCGCTCGTGCCGCAGCCGCTGGCCGCCTGACCCCCAAGCGCGCAGGCGCGGATTTTCGGCCGGCGCGCCCGCGCGTGCGCCGTCATCGCTTTTTCCATGGAAAACATCATCATGAAATTCAAGCATAGTCTTTCCCTGTTGCTGACCGCGGCGGCGCTGAGCGCGGCCGCCGCGCCGGCGTCGGCGGCCGACAAGTTCCGCGTGGGCTATCTGCGCGTGATGGACGACGCCCCGGCCATCGTGGCGCAGGACGGCGGGTTCTATCAGAAGGCCGGCCTGGATGCCGACCTGGTCGAATTCAAATCGGGCACCGACCTCATCAAGGCCATCGTCGGCGGCCAGGTCAATATCGGCGTGCTGGGCTTTACCAACGCCGTGACCTGGGCCTCCAAGGGCGCGGACATCAAGGTGGTGGGCGGTGCCCAGCAGGGCTACCACTCGCTGGTGGTGCGCGACGATTCCGGCATCAAAGATATAGCCGACCTGAAGGGCAAGACCCTGGCCTCGCAGTCCGAAGGCAGCACGGCCGACGTGGTGCTCAAGGGCGTGGTCTTCAAGCAGGGCCATCTGCAGGACGGCGACGTCAACGTCATGGGCGTGAGCCCGGCGGTGTCGGTGCAGGCGCTGGTGGGCAAGCGCGTGGACGCAGCCTTTCTGTTCGAGCCTTACGACCGCATCGCCCAGCTGGTGGCGCCGGTCAAGCAGATCTATCAGATCGGCAAGACCTGGCCCTTTCCGTGCATGGTGGTGATCACCTCGGGCGACATGCTGGCCAAGCACAAGGATGAGGTGTGGAAGGCCCTGGACGCACAGCATCAGGCCATCGACCTCTTGCTGCAGCAGCCCGACGCGGCGGCCAAGCTGATCTCGCACTACTTCATCGCCGAGCCCACGCTCAAGACGCTTGCGCACGGCGACATGCCGCGCGACCAGGTGATCTCCGAGGCCATTCGCACGCAGGTCTTCCAGCCCAAGCTCACCGGCAAGGACACGGCCCGCATGCAGGAGCTGGCCGACATCATGCAGGTCCAGGGCTCGCTCAAGACGCGCGACGGCAAGCCGTACGACGTGAATCAGATCCTCGATCTGTCCTGGCAGAAGGCGCGCAATCTGTGAATGCCGCACGCTTGACGGGGCCGCGCAAGCACCTGGCCACGGTGCTGGGCGTCGTTTTCATCTTGTTGCTGTGGCAGGCGGCAGCCTGGTCGCTGCCCGGTTTTCTCATGCCAGGCGTGCCGGCCGTGCTCGAGCGGCTGGGCCAGGACCTGGGCAAGCCGGCGTTTCATCAGAGCTTGGCAGGCACGCTGGGGCGCCTGGGCGCGGGCTACAGCCTGGCCTTGCTGGCGGGCATAGGCTTCGGCCTGCTGGCCGCCACGTTGTCGTTTCTGCGCGAGGTGCTGCGCAGCGCCATCGTCATTCTGCAGGCGATTCCCTCGATCGCCTGGGTGCCGCTGTTTCTCATCGTCATGGGTTTCGGCAATACGCCCATCATCGCGGTGGTGGCGATGTCGGCGCTTTTTCCGGCCGCGTTGAGCGTGCTCAACGCCACCGAGTCGGTGCAGCGCGTGCACGTGTCGGCCGCGCGCGTGATGGGCGCCACGCCTTGGGGCATGGTCAAGCGCGTCTATCTGCCGGCGGTCATGCCCGAGCTCATCACCGGCGCGCAGCTGGCCTTCGGCAATGCGTGGCGCGCGCTGATCTCGGCCGAGATGCTGGTGGGGTTCGGCAAGGGGCTGGGCCGCTCGCTGGCTTATTCGGGCGAGATCGCCGATATGGCGGGCGTGATGAGCAACATCCTGGTCATCGCCATCCTGGCGGCGCTGATCGACCAGTTGGTGCTCGAACGACTCAAGCACTACTTGCTACGTTATCAATACGTCTGAGCCATGCGGTTTCCTGTCCGGGTCCGGCCTTCGCGCTTCGTTTTCCTGCTTGCCGTGCTGGCGCTGTTGGCCGCGGCCGGGGCGCGGTCGCTGCGGCCTGCCGACGTCAAGACGCTGTTCGCTGAGGCGCGTCTGCGCGGCGCGCTGATCGTGGGCGTGCCTTATCTGGCGCCGCCGCCCGCGGCCGGCGCCAAGGTGCGCACGCCCGAGCGGCTGGACGCGGCGATGGCGCAGCGCCTGGGCAAGAGCCTGGGTCTGCCGGTCGCGCTCAGGCAGGCCGATGCCGCGCAGGCGCAGGCTTTGCTGGCGAGCGGAGCGGTCGATCTCGTGCTGGCCGACCAGACCGGTGCAGAGGGCGATGCGGTACTGCCCGAGGACGTCAAGCGCGTGCCGACCGGCTATGCGACGCG
>CALGFL010000390.1 GCA_937881145.1 uncultured Bordetella sp. | reverse complement strand
TCGGCAAGCGCTGTCGCCGGGATTGCGGACGCGACGAAGGCCGCGATGATCGCTCCCGAAACCATTTTGCGCAAGGCGATGTGCGGCACGCCCAGGTTGCGCAGCGCGACCGCCTCGTCCATCAACGGCACGGCCATCGTATCGCCGGGAATGCCCAGCAGCGCCGTCGGTATGGCATGCGTCATGTGCTTGGATATGGCGCCTGCCATGAAGAACATGAACACGCCGGCGGGCGGCACGCCCAGCAATGCAACGAGCAGCGTAAGCGGTGCGATCGTGGTGGTCTCGTCCGTACCGGAAACCAGCCCGATCGCAGCGAACACGACCGCGCCGATCACGCCCATCGCCACGGCGACCCAGATGTCTTGAAGGATGGAAGCCGTCATCATGCCACCCCGCCGCTGCTTGCATGTTCGAGCGCAATCCCGTCGGCCGCGTGGCGCGCCTGGGCATCGGCAAACAGATCGTAGAGACCTACCTCCTTCATCTCTGCCACCACATAACCAGGCAGCGCCTGCACCGAACCCAGCGGGCCCGCCTCGGCGACGAGCCGTGCGATCAATTCCGCGCGCACGCCTTCGTCGGATGCTTCCTGCTCGACGACGATGCGCTTGGGCTTGAAGAGGCGGGCGCATATCGCCCCCGCCGCCAGGCACCCTGCCAGCCCCACGAGCATGGCATACGCACGCCCCATCGCCGCCTGGGCAACGAGCGGCTGCAGGATCCTCAGCGCCAATTCGAAAGCCCCGAAGCTCACGACCGCGCCGATCAGCACAGACCAGCCCAGATGCGCCGTGTCGACCGTGTCGCCCCAGACTTCCGCGTATCGCGGACTCGCGCCCGCTGCAGCCCCGGGGCCGCGATCTTTCACTGTTTGCATGTCTACCTCCATTTATGGACGTTATTGTTTTCCCGGACCTGGCCGGGTGTTGCTGCACACTGCCGGCCGCTGCCCGCTGCGTAGCCGCGGCCTTCCTGCGTCAACGGCTCATGCCGTTTATCCCTCGCGCCGCCGCGCAAGCAGGGCCTGGGCAAAGTCGGCGCGCACATCCTCGGCCTGGACCATCTGGCGCGCGACCCAATCGACCTCCGCGCCCGCCGCACCCGCGACGAGCGCGATATTGCGCGCGTGCAGCGCCATGTGGCCGCGCTGGATCCCTTCCGTAGCCAGGGCGCGCAAGGCGCCCATATTCTGCGCAAGCCCGACGGCAACGGCGATTTCGCCAAGTTGCTGCGCCGACTGCACAGCCATGATCTTCAACGCCTGCCGCGCGAGCGGATGCGTCTTGGTCGCTCCGCCGACCAGGCCTACCGGCATGGGCATTTCGATGGTGCCCACGAGATCGCCGTTGGCGGCCACCTCCCAAGTCGTCAGGGACGTGTAGCGCCCGCCGCGGCTCGCATAGGCATGCGCGCCGGCTTCCACGGCGCGCCAGTCATTTCCGGTCGCCACGATGATCGGGTCGATGCCGTTCATGATGCCCTTGTTGTGGGTCGCGGCCCGATAGGGATCGATCGCGGCGAAGAGGTAGGCGTCCACTACTCCCGCGATCACCTCGGCGCCCGAATACGCTTTCGTGGCCAGCGTGGCGGGCGCGTAGCGGACCTGCGCGCGGGCCAGGCGCAGATCGGCCAGGTTGGACAGGATGCGCAGGCGCACTTTGCCTCCCGTGATCTGTTCGATGCGGCCGGCAAGGGTCTCGGCCATGGTGTTGACGGTGTTCGCGCCCATCGCATCGCGCACATCGACGATCAGGTGCGCGACCACCATCGCGCCGCGCGGCGTGTCCTGAAACACATGGACTTCGATGTCGCGGCAGCCGCCGCCCAGGCCAACCAGCACCTTGTCGCGGCTGTTCGCCAGTTCGATCAGTTCCTGCCTGTGTTCGAGGATGGACAGGCGCGCGCCATGCGGATCGCCGACGTCGACCACCTGTATCTGCGCCCGCATCAGCGGCCCGGTGCTCGACGTGCGAAAGCCTCCGCCCACGCGCGCGAGCTTGGCCATGAACGACGCGGCCGCCACGATGGACGGCTCTTCCACCGCCATCGGCACCAGCACGTCGCGGCCGTTGATCTGGAAATAGCCCGCCACGGCCATCGGCAGCTCGAAGGTGCCGATGACATTCTCGATCATGCCATCCGCCGTTTCGATCGGCAAAGCGCCGGGACGCGACAGCAGCGCGTGATCCGCGTCGGACAGACCGGCAGCGCCGACGATGTGCCGCAGACGCTGGGCGGGCGTGAGCTTGCGGAAATTGGGGAGGGTCGAATCGATGCCCATGGAATGCTGTCTCCTTGATTTGATCGGCCGCAACAGATTGCCGGCGGCCTTGTCCTGGGCTAATGATGAGACAACTGTACCCATATAAAAAGGCACACTTTCTGAGAACAGTCTTGCCGGTGTACCCTAAACACTCATCTTGCTGTGCAACAAGGACTTAGACATGGCGCACTCGGGGGCGGGCCTGGCGCGATCGATCGCGGACAATCTGACGGGTCAGATAGAAGCGGGCCTGCTCAAACCCGGCGACAAGCTGCCGTCGATCCGGGAATATGCCGCGGGCAACAGCTGCTCGAAAAACACGGTGATCAGCGCATTCGACATGCTGACCGCGGCCGGCCTGATCGAACCGCGCCGCGGCGCGGGCTTTTTCGTCGCCGCTCGCCCGGCGCGGCCGCGGACCGACGACGCCGAGACCTCGACGCTCGACCGCGCCATGGACATCGTCTGGCTGATGCGCGAGCAATTGCGCAGCAAAGCCGAATTCCTGAATCTGGGCGAAGGTTTTCCGCCCATCAAGTGGCTGGAAGAAACACGCCTGGATCAGTTTCACCAGCGCGTCGTGCGCACCGGGGTGGGTTCGCTGTTCCGCTACGGCAGCCGTTACGGTTATCTGCCGCTGCGCCAGCATCTGCAGCAAAAGCTGGCGGGCTACGAGATTCATGCAACGCCGCGGCAGATCGTCCTGACCCACGGCGCCAATCAGGCAATGGATCTCGTGCTGCGCTACTTCGCCCGGCCCGGCGACGCCGTGCTGGTCGACGATCCCGGCTACTACACGCTGTTCGGCAAGCTCAAGCTGAGCGGCATCAATATGCTCGGCGTGCCGCGCATGACGGACGGCCCCGATGTCGAAACGCTGGCCGCCTTGATCAAACAGCATCGGCCCAAGCTGTTCTTCACGCAATCGGTGGGGCACAACCCCACGGCGACCGACACGAGCGCCGCGAAAGCGCACCAGATCCTGCGGCTGGCCGAGGCGCACGATCTGGTCATCGTCGAAAATGACGCGCTCGCCGACCTGAAGCCGCGCCCGATGGCGCGCATCGCCACGCTGGATCAATTGCGCCGCACGATCTACATCGGCAGCTTTTCCAAATCCGTGTCGGCCTCGCTAAGAGTGGGCTTTCTCGCTTGCGACGAGGAATTGGCCAGCGACCTTGCCGACGTGAAAATGCTGACGCATGTCAGCAGTTCGGAATACTGCGAGCGCACGCTGGAGGTGATCCTGAGCGAAGGCCACTTCCTGCGGCACACGAACCGCATGCAGGACAAACTGCGGCGCGCAACGGCGTCGGGCATCAAGGCGCTTGAAGAAATCGGAGCGACGATCTACCGGCCTACCGATCAGAGCCTGTATCTGTGGGCACGGTTGCCCGAGCATGAGGACTCGATCGCGCTGGCGCGCAGAATGCTCGACCACGGCGTCATCCTCGCGCCGGGCGCCGTATTTTCTCCGCGCGGCGACGGCCCCTCGCCCTGGTTCCGATTCAACGTGGCCTACCTGAACGATCCGCGCTTTGCCGCCGCGCTGAGGGCAATCGAATCAGCATGAGTCGCGCCCGCCGCAAAGCGCACTAGAGCGCCAGCACCTCGCGGCGCTCGCGCACTCTGGCCAGGCAATCGCCGCGGCCCTGGTGCTCGCGCCATAGCGCCAGCAGACGATCGGCGCCGGTGCGGCGGGTTTGCAGCGCGTGGTCGGCATAGGCCAGCCAGTGCCGTTCGGCCGCCGGCAGGCCGGCGCGCGCCACCTCGAGCACATCGCGCGCCAGCGCCTGCACCACGTCGTCGTCGAGCGCATGGCGAATGGCGTCGATCCGCATCTCGCGCAAGCGCGTCCAACCCCAATCGCGCCATAACTGCTCGGCCTGATCCAGATTGCGCATCAAGCCCAGTTGCAGCGCCGAGGGCGCCACGACCGCAGTGCGAGCAATGTCTGCGCCGACCTCATCGAGCAGCTGCGCATCGGCGAACACCGCGCCCGGCGCCCGCCCTTCGATATAACCGTCCGCACCACAGCGCTCATACAGGGTCTCGATGCCTTGCGGCCGGCCCCAGACCTCGAGCAACTCGTCCAGCGGCGGCGCCTCGGCCAAGCGATAGCGCCAGCGCGCGTCGAGGAAATGCGCGAATTGCGAGTATTCGAAATACCCGCCATGCGGATGCAACTCGACGGCCTCGCCGGTATCGATGCGCCGCCCGGGCCAGGAGGTCGCGCGCAGGAACCTGTCCAGCGGCGGATCGTCCTGCAGCAGCACCGAGGCCACCGACTTGTAGCCCGCGCCGAGCCGCAGCGGCAGCGCCCGGCTGGCCGTGCCCGGGCCGAACATCCAGCGGAAATAATGGCCCAGGTCGTCGAAAGGCTGCCCGGGCAGTTGCTGCAGGGCATAGTCGCCGGCGAAGCGCCCGGGGCGAAAGACCCGCTCCCACAGCGTCAGGCGATTCTCTTTCAGGCCCGTCGCCTGCCCCGACTCGAGCGGACTGTTGGCGAACAGGGCGATGCTGGCCGGCCCCAGCGCCAGCACCGCATTGAGCGCGCGCGCCGCCTGCGCCACGGGCACGGACGTGCAAGGCCCGTTCTGCGCCTTGGCGTCGATGCCCAGGCGATGCAGCCAGCCGCGGTAGTCGACCAGCTCGCGGTAGATGGGCCGCTGGACCCGCACCGCCGCGTACCAGTCCGGCCCCAGCGAGCAGTCCGGATGTTCGGACGCATTGAGCAGCGCCGCCCCCTCGGCGCCCAGGGCCTGGCGCACATCCTGCAACTCGCGCCCGATGCACTCGGCCAGCCTGTCCAGCCCGCCCGCTCCACCGGGCACCGGGGCGAAGGAGGTCTCCAGCAAGTTGTAACCATTATCCAGGCTGCTCTCGCCGTGGGAGCCGACCACCCCCATGACGCGCCCGGCCAGAAAATCGAACGCGACGTCTTCCCCGCGGCCGCGCTTGCACGCGGCCAGCGCCTCGAAATAGCGGTCGCCCACGGCGTGGCTGCGGCCATCGTCCCGGCGCACGACAGGCATTTCCATTTCCAGGCCCAGCTTGCAGCCCGCTTCTTCTATCGCCATGTCCACAGTGAAATCACCTTTTGGCGGTCCGTTACCCTTAAAAACCCGAAGTAGCCTTCGGAAAACCCACGCATCGGTTCCAATATGATGAATGAGGAGCGATCTAATTTGACCCTTTTATTTTTTTATCCTCGGACAGGGAACTGAACCCGTCCTTGTTGCCACGTATGGCAACCGCTGGTGAAAGCCGGCACCGCATTCTCCCTGTCTTAGTACCGAACTTGGCTCGACCGTTCCTTCCCGCTGTATGACCATCAATCGAATCGCCCAGTCGCCCGACGTTTCCGGCCTGTCGCTCGATGCGTTCAGCGAAGCGGCACGCGCAGGCGACTCCGTCCAGGTCTCCGTCGACGGGCGCTCCCTGCAGGTGCTGGGCACCGGCGCGACCCCCGGCGGGCGCAGCGTCGCCTGGGTGGTCCCCGACGCCGATACCACAAGCCTGTTCACCCAGGCCTTGGGGCAAACCTATGGCCACGGCGTCGCCGCCCTCGTTGCGCGCGAGCTGAGCCTGACGCCCGGCCCCGGCAAGCCGCTGTCGGCGCACACGATCGAACGCGCCGTCGACCTGGCGCAGACCAAGCGCGCCGTCATGGACGGCGTCGATTTCGTGACCCAGCTGGGCTTCTCGGCCCATAACAAGGGAACGGACTTCCTGGACGTCTGCCGCCAGGAGGGCGTGTCCTGCGACAACCTGGACACCGCGGCGCGCCAGCGCATCGACGCGGCCATGCAGCAGAAATTCGAACAAGCCCGCCAGTCCGAGTCCGAGCCGATCGACCCCGCCACGGCGCGCGGCTGGCTGCGCGAACTGCTGGCCCAGCCGCAGTAACCGGGGTGCAAAGCGTCGTGGCGCATGGCGGTGGCGGAACGGTCGAGCATTCCCGTTTCACCACAGCCGGACTCGCGCCCAGGGATCAGCTACCCACCTATTGCGACCAGTTGACGGTCGTCACCGTGCCGGTTTCGCGCTCGGGGCGGCCGGCGGGTTTTCGCGCGGCGATCGATCGCTACCGCGCCGACGACACGATGTACATCGAAGCCCGCACGGACGCCTACGCGCAGACTCGGTCGATCGCGCAGATCTCGGTCGACAAAATGCAGTCCTACTGCTTTCACGTGCTTGCGGACGGCGGCGCCGAAACGTCGACCGGCGCCTATCCGCGCAGGTCGGTGCATCAATCCAGGCCCGGCATCCTGGCCTTGGACATGAGCCAGCCCATGTCCATGAGCCGCCACGCGAGCCAGGTGCGCGCCCTGTTCCTGCCGCGTGCCGTCGTCGAGTCGGTGCTGCCGCAAGCGCAGGCGCTGCATGGCCGCGTGCTCGAATTCGACGCCACCTCGCCCGCAAAACCGTCGATGGCCAACGCCATTGCCGACGCGCTGGATCGCCTGCGCCGCCTGGACGCGATGAGCGCCGCCGATGCGCGGCAACGTCTCGTCGACAGCGGTCAGCTGATTGCCGCGGCGTTCGCCCAGCGCTACCGCCTGAGCGGCAACATCGAGGCCGCGGAAAAAGCGGCTTCGTTCGGACAGGCGCGACGTTATATCGAAGCGCATCTGTACGACCCGGACCTGACGCCGGACAGCGTGCGGCGAGCCTGCGGCCTGGCCCGCGCCACCCTGTACCGCCTGTTTCAGCACGAAGGCGGCCTGTACGCCTACATCCGCAATTGCCGGTTGCGCGGGGCGGCCCTCGAGCTGCTCCGCTTTCCGGACAAGCCCATTATTGACATCGCTTATTCATGCGGCTTTGGCAGTGCGTCCGACTTTGCCCGGGCGTTCCGGCGCGCCTACGACATGACGCCCCGCGATTTTCGCTTCGCCTCGCAAAACTGGCCAAGAAGTCGCGCCGTTTGAGACAGACGGTTAAGTCTGTCATCAACCACCCCTTAGAATCGCCTTCAGGTCAAAAATCACAAATATCTGGCAAAAATTGTCAGAAGCTGACCAATATTGCGATATTGACGCCATATGTAGTACTTTGTGTCAAATTGGCAGTGCTCTTTTTTATTCCATCCCAGGTCACCGTCGTTCCATGATCGAATCGTCGAATCCCAGCGCAGCCGTACCGCATGAGGAAACGACCCCTCCATGCGCCGCGCGGCCCATGGACGACGAAATACCGGACGATCAATTGCTGCGCGACCTGGTGCGGGAACACGGCTCGCGCCTGCAGCGTTTCATCATCAAGCACATCGGCAATATCGCCGAAGCCGAAGACTTGGCGCAGCAGGCGTTCATCGAAGCCGCCCGCTCCTACCAGAGCTTTCGCGGCGAATCCCAGCTTTCCACCTGGCTCTACGGCATCGCGTTGAATCTGGTGCGCAACTATCTGTCGCGCGCGCCGGAGCGCCGCTACGATTTCGTCGGCGAAGAAGCCTTGTACGACCATGCCGCGTCCGGCGCCACGCCGGAGCAGGCCGCCGTGCAGGCGCAGTCCATGCGCTTATTGCAGGAATCGCTCGACGAACTGCCTGAAAGTATGCGCGACATACTTTTGCTCGTAGGCATGGACGACCTCACTTACGAAGAAGCCTCCGCCCTCTTGAGCGTACCGGTCGGAACCGTGCGCAGCCGCCTTTCCCGGGCACGCAGCGCATTGCGCGAAAAGCTGCTGCGCAAGGGCCTGACGCTCAACGGCTGACAGGCCCTCGCGCCGCGGGCTAGGGCATCACGCTCGTAAACGAACTCTTGCGCGCGGTGCCGCGACCGCCTTGCGTGAACGGCTCCATCGACGTGCCCACCGAGTCCGGTGCGACGTAGTCCGGCGAAACCGTCAGCGGCGCGTTGCCGCCGGCTTGCGGCATGCCGGGCATCACGCGCGTCGGCTGCCCGTCCACCAGATTCAGGGAATGCCCTGCCGCCGCCTGCCCCCAGGTCGCGCTCAAGGCCAGGCCCGAACCGTCCTGTCCGCGCGGCATCGAGATCATCTTGCCGGCGATCGCCACCACGCGCGGACGCAGCAGGAACAGGCGCTCTTGCTGCTGGCCCGTCTTGCCGCGGCTGGAGAACAACGCGCCAATGATGGGAATGTCGCCCAGGATCGGCACCTTGCTGGTCTGCGAAGAATACTGGGCGTGATCGTAGCCGCCGATCAGCAGCGTCTGATCGTCGCCGACTACGGCCAGCGTGCTGATCGTGCTCGAGCTCACCGTAGGGAGCGTGCCCACCGTCGTGCTCTGATCGATCCCGCCGTCCTCGATGTCCACGGTGAGCTCGACTTTGCGATCGCCGCGGTCATCGATATAGCGCGGCGTGACGCGCAGCGAAGTGCCCACGGTTTCCGGCGTCACCGTCGCGACCGTCTGGCCCACCGTCTGGATATAGAAGGTGGTGGAAAGATCGATCACGGCGCCCATGTTGTCGACCGTCAAGATCGAGGGCTGCGACAGGATGTGGGCCTGGCCCGATGCCTGCAAGGCATTCAGGCGGGCCACCAGAATATTGCCCACGCTCACGCCCAAGGTACCCGGCGACAGCGAGGCGCCGCTGGCAACCGGCAACCCCCCGCTGGGCGTCAGCGAAAGATCGCCGTAGCCCAGGGAAGTCTTGCCGGCCAGCCCGCCCCAGGTCACGCCCAGCTGGTTGACCAGATTCGTGTCCACGTCCACGATCATCGCTTCGATCTGGATGAGCGTGCTGGGCTTGTCGAGTTCCTCGATCAGCTGGCGATAGATTGGTATGCGGTCGGGAATGTCCTGCACGATGATCGCGTTCTGGCGCGGATCGGCCTGCACGCTGGGCTCCTGCAGGCGCAGGCCGCCGGCGCGGCTCAGTCGCTCCGAACCGGCCGCCGCAGCACCGGCCGCCGCAGCACCGGCCGCCGCAGCGTCCGACACCTGCACGCTCACGTTGCTGGCGGCCACGCCGCCCGGCGCGTTGGCATCGCCGGCGTTGTTCGCGGTATAGCTGTTGAACGCCGGCGGATGCTGGCGCAGCGGCGCGGCGATGGCCGACAGGACCTGGTTGTTGTTGCCGCTGCCCGAACCCTGGATGAGGCTGCGCAGGATCGTGGTCACGCCGGGCATGGTGATCTGCTGGCCGCGATAGCTGATGACGCGGTCCTGGACCGAGGCGTACTTCAAGCGGAACACCTGCACCTGCTGGCCGCCGGCGCCCAGCGGCAGCGCCGACACCATGCGCTGCACCAGCTTGACGTAGGCCGGAGGCCCCGACACCAGGGCGATGCCCTGATCGGGCAGCTCGCCCCAGCCGAAGCGCGGGTCCACCACGCCCATCTGCAGCAGCGCGTCGTGCATCGCGGTGATCGAGCCGCCCATCGCGCTGATCGATTTCGCGGTGATGTCGCTCGCGTTGCTCACAAAGAGCGTGCCGCCGTAGACGAACCAGCTGAAGCCGTACACCCCGCCCAGCTTGTCCATGAATTCGGTGGGCGTGTTGGCGTTGAACCGGCCGTTGACCGTGCCTTTGATGCCCGGTCCCATCTGCAAGGAAAGGCTGAAGCCGCTGGCGAATTCCTGCAGCACGTCCTTCAGGTCTTCGCTCTTGGCATAAAAGCTATAGGGAGCATTGGGCCAGTTCGGGGCCGCCTGGGCCGGCCAGGCGGCCGCCAGACATAGCGACAGCGCGCCCGACAGGATGATTCGCTTCAACGGGTTTTCTCCTTGCATATCAATCAGGCCGCGCGGCGGACGGCGGACGTCCAGAACGACAGGGCATTGGCGAACTGCCCCACGGCTTCGTCCACTTCGGTGTCGACGGCATCGGGGCGCAGCATCTGTTCCAGCCACAGGGCTTCTTCATCGGGGTCTATGGTGCAGCCGCTGGCGTATTTGTCGAGCATGCCGACCGCCTGCCTGCCCAGGCCGGCGAGGAAATTCTCGCGCGCGGAGCCGGCCGGCGGCAATGCGCATAAACGCGCGCTCAGCGCGACCCAGCCGTTGCGGGCGGGCGCGAAACGCACGCGGTACTTGTCGTCGATGACCAGTATGGCGCGGCCGTCGGCGCGCACGGCGTCGGCAACGCCATGCCGCGCCGCGTAGCGCGAAATCAGGGGGGGCACGGAAACGGACATGGCTATCACTCCTGCGTATCGGCCAGCTTGCGCACCAGGCGCAGCACTTCGGCCACGGGTTCGATCAACTCGCTGGGTATGTAGTGGTCGGGCAGCGCATCGGCCATGAGCGCATGCGCCAGCGGGATATTCTGCATCACCGGCACGCCGGCTTCGCGGGCAGCCTTCATCATTCGTTCGGCCAGCGCGCCCTCGCCCTTGGCCAGCACCACGGGCAGCGGCGTTTCGTCGGGCTCGTAATACAAGGCCACGGCATAGTGGGTGGGGTTGGTGATCACCACCGATGCCTTGCGCGCACTTTCCACGGCACCGCCCATGACCATCTCCTGGTGCAGGTGCTTGCGTTTGTGCTTGATGTGGGGGTCGCCCTCCATCTCCTTGAATTCCTGCTTGATCTCTTCCTTGCTCATCATGAGCTGCTTGCGATACTGCATGCGCTGCCAGACGAAGTCGGCCAGCGAGATGATGACGTAGGCCAGGGCCACGTTCAGGATCAGCGCGAGGAGCATGCCGCCCACGCCCCTGCGCAGGCCCGCCAGCCCCGAATGGGGCACCTCGATGAGCTGCGGCAGCGCGTCGCGTATCACCAGCGTCACCAGCACGGAAAGAAAAGTGATCTTGACGACGGACTTGAGCAGTTCGACCCAGTTCTTCTTGGCGAACATGTTCTTGAAATTCTCGACGACGTTGAGCTTCTTGGCCGAAGGCTTGAGTTTTTCGAACGCCAGCACGACGCCCACCTGCAGAAACTCGGCGAACATGCCCACCAGAAGAACGATGAGCAGGAACGGCAGCAGGATGTCGATGGCCTGGCGCAAGGCCTCGGAAAGCGCGGTCTTGAGCGCGTCTTCGAAAGGCAGCCCGACCAGGCCGGAGGGAATCAGCACCAGGTGGCCCAGCGCCGAAATGAGATTGTTGGCGTTGCCCAGCATGTAGCCGAAAAGCGCCAGGATCAGCAGGGTCTGG
>CALGFL010000389.1 GCA_937881145.1 uncultured Bordetella sp. | reverse complement strand
ATGGCCAGACCCGCTGCTGCCACAACGATAGCATCGAATGGCGCGGCGCCGGGCTGGCCCAGCATGCCATCGCCATGTGTCAGTCTGACGCGCGATGTCAGCCGCAAGGCGCGCAGGCGGTCGCGCGCCAGATCGTACAGGCCGCGGATGCGCTCGATGGCATGGACTTCTCGCACGAACTGAGCCAGCACGGCGGCCTCGTAGCCGCAGCCCGCGCCCACTTCGAGCACGCGCGCGGGCTGGCGGTTTTCGCAGACGATGGACAGCATGTGCGCCACCACCCAGGGCTGCGAGATGGTCTGGCCGTGTCCGATGGGCAAGGCCGCGTCTTCGTAGGCGCGGCTGGCCAGCGCTTCATCGACGAAAAGATGACGCGGCACCGCCGCCATGGCGCCCAGCACCCGCTCGTCGACGATGCCCTGCGCGCGCAGGCGCTGCACCATGGCATGGCGCAGCCTGTCGGAATTCAAACCCAGGTTGCCGCCGGCGGGCGAGGCCGGCGTCGCGGCCGGCGCGCCGCCCGGACGCGGCACCGCGCCGGAAGAAATGCGCGTGTTGCTGTTGGCCGGCGTAAAGCCCTTGCCGACGCCGGTCGTGCCGCGGCCCGCGCGCCGGCCGGCCATGCCCTGGCGTTCGATTTCGTCGGGGGTGAGGCTTTTGCTCATTTTGCCAACTCGCCCGCCCAGTCCCGCACCGAGTCGAGCTGCTCGTGCTGGGTCAGGTCCAGCCGCAGCGGCGTCAGCGCCACGCTGCCTTGCGCGACGGCGTGAAAATCCGTGCCGGGCCCGGCGTCGAACACCGGGCCGACAGGGCCGATCCAGTAAACCGTGTCGCCATAGGGCGTGGTGCTGCGCACCACCGGCTCGGAAGGATGCCGCTTGCCCAGCCGCGTGACGGCATAGCCGCCCAGGTCTTCGAAGCGGCGGCTGGGAATGTTGACGTTGAGCAGTACTGCGCCCAGGGGGTTGGCCAGCTGACGCTCGACGATCTGGCGCGCCGCGCGGGCGGCGTCCTCGATGTGCGCCCAGCCTTTCTCGGCCAGGGAAAAGGCGATGGAGGGGATGCCGAAGAGATACCCTTCGCTGGCGGCAGCCACCGTGCCGGAATACAGGGTGTCTTCGCCCAGGTTGGCGCCGTTGTTGATGCCCGACACCACCAGGTCGGGGCGGTCGGGGATGAGGCCGCCCGTCAGCGCCACGTGCACGCAATCGGACGGCGTGCCGTTGACATAGTAAAAGCCGTTGGCGGCGGTGCGCACCGACAGCGGGCGATTGAGCGTGAGGGAATTGGACGCGCCGCTGTGATTGGTTTCCGGCGCGACCACGGTGATCTCGCCCAGCCCGGACAAGGCGCGGGCCAGTGCTTCGATCCCAGGCGCGTTGTAGCCGTCGTCGTTGGAAACCAGGATGCGCATGTTTCGCTCAGATCGGGAAGTTTGGCGTACCCGTCTTGCAAGCCCCTCCTGCAAGCTCTCTCGTAAGCCTCGGTGCCCCGACCACTTCCTGCAACACGGGGCAACTGATTGTACGGCAGGCAGGCCGAGCCCGACGCCGCATCGGGAGGTTTGCCGCACGGTAGAATCCGCAGCACCTTTCCATGCCCAGGGTCCATCATGGCTTTCGACACTTCCTCGCCTTATTTCGCCGCCGCGCTCGTCGTGCTGGCCTACCTGATCGGATCGATACCCTTCGCCGTGGTGGTGAGCCGGCTGATGGGACTGCAGGATCCGCGCAGCTACGGCTCGAAGAATCCGGGCGCGACCAATGTGCTGCGCTCGGGCAGCAAGCCGGCTGCCGCGCTGACACTGCTGGGCGACGCGGCCAAGGGCTGGTTCGCGCTTTGGCTGGCCCGGCATCTGGCGCCGGACCTGTCCTGGCCGGTCTACGCGGTGGCGGCCCTGGCGGTGTTCCTGGGCCACCTGTATCCGGTCACGCTGGGCTTCAAGGGCGGCAAGGGCGTAGCCACCGCGCTGGGCGTGCTGCTGGCGATACAGCCCATGCTGGCGCTGCTGGTGGCGCTGACATGGCTGTTGATGGCGGTCGTGTTCCGCTATTCGTCGCTGGCCGCGCTGATCGCGGCGGTCTGCGCGCCGCTGTATTACCTATTGGGGGGCACGCTGGGCTGGGCGGTGCACCCGCAGGTGACGACGGCCTTGGTGATTCTCGCGGCGCTGCTGATTTACCGGCACAAGGCCAATATTCAGCGCCTGGTTTCGGGGGCCGAGAGCAAGATCGGTTCGAAGAAAAAGGCGTGATCCGGGTCTCGAAGAGCCCCTGGTTCGCGCGCGGCCGCGTGCGGCTTTCTTCAGGCCGCGAGCGCTAGATAATTGTTGCCGAGTATGCCCGCCAGCTCTGCATGGTCGAAGCCGCAGGCCTCCAGTTCCCGGACCAGATCGCCGAGCTGCTCGGGCTGCAGGAAATCCCAAGGCGGGCTCGGATAGCCTCGGGGCCAGCGCGCCAGGGTCCCGGTGTAGAAGCGGTAGTCGCTGCCTTGCAAGTACATGAAATCGAGGCCGAGGCCGACCCGATCGGCGCCGATCAGGCCGGCGATGTAGGCGGCATGCTCGGCCATGGCGCGGGGAATCCGCGCCGCGTCGGCCCCCAGGAACATGCCGACGCCGCTTATGCCGATGTAGCCGCCTCGGGCTCCGCAGGCCCGGATCTGCTCGTCGCTGAGATTGCGCTCGTGGTCGAAGAGCGCACGCGCGTTGGAATGCGAGAAAATGGGCGCGCGGGACAGGTCGGCTTGCAGCGCGTCCAGGCTGGTCCGCTCAGAGCAATGGCTGAGGTCGACCCGCATTCCGGCGCTGTCCATGCGCGCGATGAGCCTTCTGCCCAGCGCGCTCAGCCCGGCATTGCGCACCTCGTGGCATCCGTCGGCAAAAATATTTGCCTCGTTGTAGGCCAGTATGGCCCTGTCCACGCCGGCGGCGCGGAACGCATCGACCAGGTCGAGACTTTCGCTAAACGGCGTTGCGGTCTGCAAATGCCACGACACCGACATTTTCCCGGCCTTGCGGGCGGCGGCGATCAGCTCGGCGCCGCTGGCGATCTGCAGCCATTGCGCGCTATCGGCCAGTTGCCGACGCAACTGGCCGATCCGCGCCAGCGCGTCGGCCATCGTGTCGTTTCCCGCGGCCACCGTCACCGATACGTGATCGACCCCGGCCGCCCGAAATCGCAGCAATTGTTCGGCCAGATTGGCGCCGGCGGGAAGAAATGCGCCGGTCCAGGGCAGCAGGCCGTCGCATACCGTGGCGTGCGCCAGCCAGGGGCGGACGCGGCGCCAATCGGGTTCCGGATGCGTTTTCACCGCGACATTTCCAGCGCGGCGCGCACGCTGTCGCCGAGTCTGCGCAATCTCGCGACAGGCTCGTTCGCATAGACGAAGCGGATGTACGAGGCGCCGTGCGCGAGCCCCCACCCCAGCATGCCCGTGGCACAGACGCCCTGGGCGAACAGCCGTTGCGCCATCTGCTCGCCGTCCAGGCCGAAATCCGACACGCGCAGCAGCATGGACCAGCCGCCCGCAGGCAAACCGAAGGGCAGCCCCTCCAACTGGTGCGCGACGGTGTCGCGCCTGCGTTCCAGTTCGCCGACGTATCCCGGCAGATCGCGCGCGGAATTCTCGAGCGCGACTGCGGCGGCTTCCTGCGCGATGCCTACCGGCACCACGACGTTGGCCAGCGAGACCGCAATGAGATCGGGCATGAGCCAGTCCGGAGCGACCGTCCAGCCCACGCGCCAGCCGATCATGCGCAGTTCCTTGGACGCGGCGCCCACGGTGATCGTCCGCTCGGCCATGCCCCGCAGGCCGGCTGGATGTATGACCGCCCTCCCGTCAAACAACAGCCTCTCCATCGCGCTGTCCAGGATGAGAAGAAGGTCGTGGCGCACGCACAGGTCGGCGACCAGCGACCAGTCCGCAGCGTCCAGCACGCCGCCCGACGGCATCGACGGCGACATCAACAGCATGGCCTTGGTGCGCGGCGTGACGGCCGCTCGCAGCGCCGCGCGGTCGAGTTCCCACGCGGCTCCGGAGTTGAAGCGCAACGGCACCTGGCGCGGCTCGCCGCCCGCAAGCCGTATGCGGTTCAACAGTCCCGCATAGGTCGGATCGGTGACGATGACCTCGTCGCCCACGTCCAGCGTTGCCAGCAGCGCGTTGAGAATGCCGGAAAGCCCGCCCGCGGAAATGACCACGTTGTCGGGCCCGTATGCCAATCCGGTCTGCGAAGAAAGATGGCGCGCGGCCGCCTGGCGCAGCCGGTCCTGCCCGACAAAGGGCAAGTAGGAATTGGCGCTGTCCCGCCCGATTGCGGCGCGGGTAAACTCCAACGCCTCCGCGGTCGGCGGGATGTCAGTATCGAGATTTTCCAGGCGCAACATATCGGTGCCGGCGTGGTCTGCGAGAGAACCCATGCGGTCGACGCCGATACCGGCGATATGCGCAAGGCGGGCGGGACGGTTTCGGGTCATGGGTACCTCTGGCAACAAATTTTGTAGATAATAGATAATCTATAGTAATACTGTCCACAATGAATAACGATGCCAAGGACGGCCGCTCGCTTGCGGAACAGATCGCCTCGACCCTGGCCGAGAGAATCATCACGGGACGGATCGCGCCGGGCGAACGGCTTCTGCAGGAGCATCTGGCGGTCGAGTTCGGTGCGAGTCATGTTCCGGTGCGCGAAGCGTTCAGGCGACTGGAGGCGCAAGGCCTGGCGGTCGTCGAGCCGCGCAAGGGCGTGCGTGCAGCACCGCTCGATCCCCTTGCGGTAATGGAGGTGGCCAAAATGCGCGCCGCGCTGGAACCGCTGGCCTTGCGTGAAGGCGCGGCGCGCCTGACGAGCGCCGACCTGCGGCGCCTCGATGCATTGATCGACGCGGAGTCCTCGGCGCAGGGAATCGAGGCGCTGGAGAAACTCAACGCGCAATTGCATGGCGCGCTGCTCGAGCACTGCAGGATGCCGTACCTGCTGTCCTCGATTGCCGATCTGCACCGGATCAGCGCCAGACATCTGTTCGCTACATGGCAGAAACTGGACTGGCAGGCCCGCTCCAGCGACGAGCATCGCCGCCTCGTCGCCGCGCTGCGCGCGGGCGACGTCGAGGCCGCATGCGCGGCGCTGGCGGCGCATATCGTCGATGCCGGAACCGCCCTGGCGGATGTGCTGCGCAGCCGATAAGGCCCGTCGAAAAGCGCCGTGGAAAAACGACGCGGCTGTCGCCCGGCTCAGGCTGCGCAGATATCGGCGAGATCCCAGCGCGGACGCACGGTGAAGGCGTGGCTTCCCTTCTCCAGGGAGGCCAGCCCGTGCTTGACGCGCTCGGCCGCCGCGAACGCGATCATGGCGCCGTTGTCGGTGCACAAGGCCAGCGGCGGAAAATATGCTTGCGCCTTCAGGGGCTCGAGCGCCCGAGCCAGCTTGCTGCGCAACAGGCTGTTGGCGCCGACGCCGCCCGCCACCACCAGGCGCTTCAGGCCGGTTTGCTTGAGCGCCTTGATCGACTTGGCAGCCAAAACATCGACAATGGCCGCCTGGGTGGCCGCCGACAGGTCGGCGCGGGTCTGTTCGTCCAGGCTACCCTGCTTCTCGGCCGCCTTGACCCGGGTCAGCACCGCGGTCTTGAGCCCGCTGAAGCTGAAATCCAGGTCGCCGCTATGGAGCATGGGGCGCGGCAAGTCGAAGCGAGCGGCGTCGCCCTGCTCGGCCAGGCGCGACAACGCCGGGCCGCCGGGGTAGCCCAGGCCCAGGAGCTTGGCGGATTTGTCGAACGCTTCGCCGGCGGCGTCGTCCAGGGTTTCGCCCAGGAGTTCGTAGCGCCCCACCCCGTCGACCCGCATGAGCTGGGTGTGGCCGCCCGAGACCAGCAGGGCGATGAACGGGAACTCGGGACGCGGATCGGCCAGGAGCGGCGAAAGCAGGTGACCTTCGAGGTGGTGAATGGGAATGGCGGGCAGGTCCAGCGACCAGGCCAGGGACTGGGCCACGCTGGCGCCCACCAGGAGCGCGCCCGCCAGCCCGGGGCCGGCGGTATAGGCGACGGCGTCGACCTGCGCCAGGCCAAGGCCGGCCTCCTCCAGCACCTGGCGGGTGAGCGGCACGACGCGGCGGATGTGGTCGCGCGAGGCCAGCTCGGGCACCACCCCTCCGTATTCCTGGTGCATGGCGATCTGGGTATGCAGGGCGTGCGCCAGCAAACCGCGCTCGGTGCAGACCGCCGCGACGCCCGTTTCGTCGCAAGAACTTTCGAATCCCAGAATAATCATCGACTCGGATTTTAAACCGGTGCGAAAATACGCGCCGTCCAACCCTAAAAGAAGCCGACGACCATGTTCGAAAAATTCTTTCAACTGCGCGCGCACGACACCACGGTTCGCACCGAAATCGTAGCGGGACTGACGACCTTCCTGACGATGTCCTACATCATCTTCGTCAACCCGAGCATTCTTTCATCCACCGGCATGGACCGCGACGCGGTCTTCGTGGCCACCTGCCTGGCGGCGGCCATCGGCACCCTCATCATGGCGCTGGTCGCCAACTGGCCCATCGGCATGGCGCCGGGCATGGGCCTGAACGCGTTCTTCGCCTTCACGGTGGTCAAGGGCATGGGCTACAGCTGGGAACAGGCGCTGGGCGCGGTGTTCATCTCCGGCGCGATCTTCGTCGTTCTTACGCTCACCGGCGTGCGGGCCTGGCTGATCAAGGGCATCCCCAACTCGCTGCGCAGCGCCATCGCGGCCGGCATCGGGCTGTTCCTGGCCATCATCGCCTTGTCCAACGCCAACATCGTCGTCGCCGACGCGGCCACCAAGGTCACCCTGGGCGACCTGCGCGCGCCGGGCCCGATCTTCGCCGTCCTGGGCTTTTTCATCATTGCCGTACTCGATGCAATGCGGGTGCGCGGCGCCATCCTGATCGGCGTGCTGGCGATCACCGTGCTGTCCATGCTGCTGGGCTACAACCAGTTCCATGGCGTGTTCGCCGCCCCGCCCAGCCTGTCGCCCACGCTGTTCAAGCTGGATATCGCGGGCGCGCTGAACACCGGCTTTTTCCACGTGATCCTGGTGTTCGTGCTGGTCGAGATCTTCGACGCCACCGGCACGCTGATGGGCATCGCCAAGCGCGCCGGCCTGGTCGCGCCGGACCGTCCGGGCCGCCTGGGCCGCGCGCTGTTTTCCGACAGCATCGCCATTTTGTTCGGCTCGTTCCTGGGCACCAGCAGCACCACGGCCTACATCGAAAGCGCCTCGGGCGTGCAAGCGGGCGGCCGCACCGGCCTGACCGCGCTGGTGGTGGGCCTGCTGTTCCTGGCCGCGCTCTTCGTCTCGCCGCTGGCCGGCTCGGTTCCGGCTTACGCCACGGCGCCCGCCCTGCTCTATGTGGCCGGCCTGATGATGCGCGAACTGGTCGAGATCAACTGGAACGAAGTGACCGAGGCCGCCCCGGCCGCGCTCACCGCGCTTATCATGCCGTTCACCTACTCCATCGCCAACGGCCTGGCCTTCGGCTTCATCAGCTACGCCGTGCTCAAGGCCTGCACCGGCCGCATCCGCGAAGTGCATGCGGCCACCTGGCTGGTGTCGGCGCTGTTCATCATCCGCTTCGCCGCCTTCCCGGGCTGAGCCATGAGCAGCAAACTGGCTCAAGTACCGTTTTCCGTGCTGGATCTGGCCCCCATCGTCGAAGGGGGCACGGCCGCGGAGGCTTTCCGCAACACGGCGCAACTGGCCCAACACGTCGAAAAATTGGGCTACCAACGCTTCTGGCTGGCCGAGCACCACAACATCCCGGGCGTGGCCAGCAGCGCCACCGCCGTGCTGATCGGCCACGTGGCCGCGCATACCACGACGCTGCGCGTGGGCTCGGGCGGCGTGATGCTGCCCAACCACGCCCCGCTGCTGATCGCGGAGCAGTTCGGCACGCTGGAATCGCTTTTCCCCGGCCGCATCGACCTGGGCCTGGGCCGGGCGCCCGGCAGCGACGGGCTGACCCAGCGCGCGTTGCGGCGCGGACCGCACAGCGGCATGGATTTTCCCGAGCTGCTGCATGAGCTGCGTGCCTTCCTGGCCAAACCGCAGGCAAGCCAGGCGGTGCATGCCTATCCCGGCGAAGGGCTGCCCCACATTCCCGTCTGGCTGCTGGGTTCGAGCGATTTCAGTGCGCGGCTGGCGGCCGAACTGGGCCTGCCCTTTTC
>CALGFL010000388.1 GCA_937881145.1 uncultured Bordetella sp. | reverse complement strand
CTTGCTCGGTGACGAAATCCTCGAATGCGGTCATCTTGACGGCCTCATTGGCGATCACTTGGGCCAGGTGCGCGGGGATCACCACCACGCCTTCGCGGTCGCCCACCATCACGTCGCCCGGGAACACGGCCACGTCGCCGCAGCCGATGGGCACGTTGATGTCCAGGGCCTGGTGCAAAGTGAGATTGGTCGGCGCCGAAGGACGGCTGTGATAAGCGGGCATACCCAGTTCCGCGATTTCGGGCGAGTCGCGGAAACCGCCGTCGGTGACCACGCCGGCCGCGCCGCGCTTCATGAGGCGCGTCATGAGAATGGAGCCCGCCGACGCCGCGCGCGCGTCCTTGCGGCTGTCCATCACCAGCACCGCGCCTTCGGGGCAGGTCTCGATCGCCACACGCTGGGGATGATTGCGGTCTTCGAACACCTTGATGGTGTTCAGGTCTTCGCGGGCCGGGATGTAGCGCAGCGTGAAGGCCGGCCCCACCATATTGGGCAGGCTGGCATTGAGCGGATGCACGTTCTGCAGGAACTGGTTGCGCAGGCCGCGCTTGAATAGCGCGGTGCACAGCGTGGCGGTGCTGACGCCCATCAGTTTCTGGCGAACGTCGGGATTCATGGCGGTCATGGAGAAAATCCTTGCAAGAGGGGAGGACACGCGGGCAACGCCACACGCTCAAAAAATATCGGGCTCGGGTACCGGCGCGCCGAAGCCGGTTTCCAGAAAATCGAAATCGCAGCCCTGATCGGCCTGCTTGACGTGGCGCGAGAACATCCAGCCGTAGCCGCGCTCGTAGCGCGGCGGCGGCGGCGTCCAGGCGGCGCGGCGCGCGGCCAGCTCTTCATCGCTCACGTTCATGTTGATGGTGCGGGCCGGCACGTCGACCGTGATCAGATCGCCAGTGCGCACCAGGGCCAGCGGCCCGCCCACATAGGATTCGGGCGCGGCGTGCAGGATGCAGGCGCCGTAGCTGGTGCCGCTCATGCGCGCGTCGGACAGGCGCAGCATGTCGCGCACGCCCTGCCTGACCAGCTTGATCGGGATGGGCAGCATGCCCCACTCCGGCATGCCCGGCCCGCCCAGGGGGCCGGCATTGCGCAGGATGAGGATGTGATCGGCCGTGACGTCGAGGTTCTCGTCCTCGACGGCGGCCTTCATGCTGGGATAGTCGTCGAACACCAGCGCCGGCCCGGTGTGCCGCAGGTATCGCGGCGCACAGGCGCTGGGTTTGATGACGCAGCCGTCCGGTGCGATATTGCCCTTGAGTAATGCCAGCGCGCCTTCGTCGTAGATGGCGTTGTCCAGCGGGCGTATGACATCGTCGTTGTAGACCTCGGCTCCCGCCAGATTCTCGCCCAGCGTGCGGCCCGAGACCGTCATCACCGACAGGTCGAGATGATCGGGCGCCAGGCGCGACATCAGCCCGCGCAGGCCGCCGGCGAAATAGAAATCTTCCATGAGGTACTTGTCGCCGCTGGGCCGGATATTGGCGAGCACGGGTACCTTGCGGCTGGCCGCGTCGAAGTCGTCCAGCGTCACGGGGCAGCCCGCGCGGCGCGACATGGCAATGAGGTGGATGATGGCGTTGGTCGAGCAGCCCACGGCCATGGCCACGTTGATGGCGTTCCTGAACGAAGCGACCGACAGCACCTTGGCCGGCGTCAGGTCTTCCCACACCAGGGCGACGGCGCGGCGGCCGCATTCGACCGCCATGCGCACGTGCGATGCATCGACCGCCGGAATGCTCGAAGCGCCGGTCAGGCTCATGCCCAGGGCGTCGGCGATCGCCGTCATGGTGCTGGCCGTACCCATGGTCATGCAGGTGCCGTGGCTGCGCGCGATGCCGCCTTCGACCTCGAGCCATTGCGCCTGGCTGATCTTGCCCGCGCGCCGCTCGTCCCAGTATTTCCAGGCGTCGGAACCCGAACCCAGCGATTGGCCCTTCCAGTTGCCGCTCTGCATGGGGCCGGCGGGCAGATAAATGCAGGGCAGCCCGGCGCTGAACGCGCCCATCAAAAGGCCCGGCGTGGTCTTGTCGCAGCCGCCCATCAGCACCGCGCCGTCGACCGGATGGCTGCGCAGCAGCTCTTCGGTTTCCATCGCCAGAAAATTGCGATAGAGCATGGTAGTGGGCTTGACGAAGGCCTCGCCCACCGAGATCGCCGGCAGTTCCACCGGAAAGCCGCCGGCCTGCAGCACGCCGCGCTTGACCTCCTCGGCGCGCTGGCGGAAGTGGCCGTGGCAGCTGTTCAGGTCGGACCAGGTATTGATAATGGCGATGATGGGCCGGCCGGCCCAGTCCTGCGGGCCGTAGCCCAACTGCATCAGGCGCGAGCGATGGCCGAAAGAGCGCAGGTCGTCCTTGGCCAGCCAGCGCGCGCTGCGCAGTTCTTCATAGGTGCGGCCCATGCTGACCTTCTCCTTGAGTGATTTTCCTGAATTCCGAAGCATTAAAACACTAATATATTAGTGCATCAAGTAAAATCCGAATCCGTAAAATGCGGCAAACCTCTCAAGCCCCCGCCATGTCCCTGCCCGATATCCTCAGCACCGACCTGCGGCTGGACCGCTCGCGCCACGCCGCGCCGCAGGTCTTCGCCAAGCTGCGCGAAGCCATCGTGTCGCTGGAACTCAAGCCCGGCGCCCTGCTGGCTCGCGTCGAGCTGGCCCAGGCTTTCGGCCTGAGCCAGACGCCCATCCGCGATGCGCTCATCCAGTTGCGCGACGAAGGCCTGGTCGACATCTTTCCGCAGCACACCACGTCCGTCAGCCGCATCGACATCGCCGCCGCGCGGCAGGCGCACTTCCTGCGCCGCTCGCTGGAACTGGAGATCGTCCACGTCCTGGCCGGCCGCCCCGATCCCGGCCTGGTCCGGCGCCTGCCGGCCCACATCGACATCCAGCAGTCCTATCTGGGCGCGCCGGACCGCTACCAGGATTTCATCGACGCCGTCTCGGAAGGGATGGCCGAGTGAAACGCGGCGA
>CALGFL010000387.1 GCA_937881145.1 uncultured Bordetella sp. | reverse complement strand
CCTACCAGAACAAAGGCTACGAAGTGGCCGTTACCGCCAATGTGCTGAATACAAAAAGCGGTGTATCCCTTACCGTTAGTGCCAACGCTTCTTTTGTAAAGAATAAAATACTGCAACTGCCTTACAATGGCAATGAAAATAACAGGCAGGGCGGATTACAGGTATTCGACCCTTCTTCCGGGAAAGTGGTATGGGTGGGCGGTTACCAGGAAGGCCAAACCCTGGGCAACATCTATGGCTACCAGCAGGAATCTGTTTTTAAAGATGAAAAAGAAGTAGCTGAAATAGCCGGCGACCGCTACGATGCAGTGGCAAAGATTACAGGGCCTAACCTGGCAGCCGGCTCCGGTGGCCGCATAACGCCCGGCGACGTGAACTGGAAAGACGTAGACAGGAATGATACCATCGATTCCCGCGACCAGGTTTATCTTGGCAACATCTATCCGAAATGGACCGGCGGGTTCTCTGCAAACCTGGCCTATAAAGGATTTTCACTGTACAGCCGTTTCGATTTTGCTACGGGTCATACTATTTACAACGACCTCGTAGCAAGAACACTGGGCAATTACCAGGGCACCTTCAATTACATAGAAATGCAGAAGCAAGCCTGGTCGCCTACCAACACCAGCACCGATATCCCAAAGGTGTACTATGCCGACCAGGTAGCGGGGTCTAAACAAAATTACACGAGAGCCAACAATGCCAATCCATCGCTTAACAGCAACAACAGCCTTCTTTACGAGAAAGGCGACTACCTCGCCTGCCGCGAAATAACACTCTCTTATAATTTCCCGAAAAATCTTTTATCATCAACCAAGGTCTTCTCACAGGCACGCATATACGCCAGTTTAAACAACCTGTTTTATATCACCGGCTTCAGCGGTCCATCGCCGGAGCCGCCGGTAGATGGAAATGGTAATATCAGCGGGGTATACCAGGGCACTTATCCAACGCCGAAATCCGTAGTGCTGGGCGTGCAGGTTTCTTTCTAAATACTATTAACTCATTGCAACATGAAAAAGAACATCACTATATTATTGGCTATCGTTGGCGCTTCGATGCTGCTGGGGGCCTGTTCGGATAAGCTGGATCTGGCGCCTGTAAGCAATATCAGCGACCAGAATTTCTGGAAAACGCCGGAGCAGTTCGATGCGTTTGTTACCGGCGTGCATTCGCAGTTCAGGAATGATAATGCCGCCATACAGGCGCTGGGTGAAATGCGCTCGGATATCTTTGGCCCCGAAATCGCCGGTGGCGCCAGCTACCCCGCGCTGGACAAGCCCATGATAGACCCTCTCGTGCTGATCGGACCCTCGGAAAACCAGAACCTCGGCTTCTACAAGGTCGCCAAGTATTATTACTATCCCGGCTGGTGGGAGGGCGGCACCACCAACCACTTGCTGATCAACCTGGCGAAGTGGAACGAGCTGCCGAAGTCCTACCAGGCCATCGTCAGGGCGGCGGCCGGTGCGGCCAATGTCGAGGAGCAGGCGAGCTACGACGCGCGCAACCCCCAAGCGCTCAAACGGCTGCTCTCGCACGGCGTGCAGCTGCGCCCGTTCAGCCAGGCCGTCATGGAAGCCTGTCTGAAGGCGTCGAACGAGGTGAACGCCGAAGAGTCGGCGAAGAACCCGAACTACAAGAAGGTGCTCGAGTCCATGGAGGCCTTCCGCAATGACGAGTACCTGTGGTGGCAGGTCGCCGAGTACGGCTTCGACAGCTTCATGATCAGGACGCGCAGCCGGGGCTGATCCGGCGGACGCCGTTTCGGGGCGACCGGCCCGTGGCGGCCGGGCACCTTTTAGGGTGTTGTTTCAAGGGGACCGGCCTGTGGGCCGGCCCCTTTTTGCTTAACCGACCGGGAACTTGACCCTACCAAGTTTTACCGAACCAGTGCAGACTGGAATCATCTGTGGGAGCCTCGGCATCCCGCCCCGCCCGCAGGACAAATCCCGCAGGGCCAAAGATCAAGAACGGCGCAACGCAATCGCGTCAGCCCGTCCATTTTCACAAGGGAGGAAGTTGGATGAAACGTCGTGAGTTCCTGAAAACGGCCGGTATGGGTGCTGCCGCCAGCGTCGCTGTGGCCGCGCCGGCGATCGCACAGTCCGCGCCGACGATCAAATGGCGCATGCCGTGCAGCTGGCCGAAGTCGCTGGACACGTTGTACGGCTCGGCCGAAGTCATGGCCAAGGCCGTGGCGGACGCCACCGACAACAAGTTCCAGATCCAGGTTTTTGCCGCCGGCGAGATCGTGCCCGGCCTGGCGATTGTCGACGCCGTCCAGAACGGCACCGTCGAGATCGGCCACACCGCGTCCTACTACTATTTCGGCAAGGACCCGACCTTCGGCTTCGGCACCTCGGTGCCGTTCGGGCCGAACGCCCGCATCAACCAGGCCTGGTGGACGCAGGGCGGCGGCGATGTCGTGATGAATGAGTTCTACAAGAAGTACAACATCAAAGGCCTGCTGGCGGCGCAGACCGGCTGCCAGATGGGCGGCTGGTATCGCAAGGAGATCAACTCGGTCGCCGATCTCAAGGGTCTGAAGATGCGCATCGGCGGCTGGGCCGGCAAGGTCCTGCAGAGGCTCGGCGGCGTGCCGCAGCAGATCGCCGGCGGCGACATCTATCCGGCGCTGGAGAAGGGCACGCTCGACGCCTGCGAGTGGGTCGGCCCGTACGACGACGAGAAGCTCGGCTTCTACAAGGTGGCGCCGCACTACTACGCGCCGGGTTGGTGGGAAGGCGGCTCGATGCTTCATGCCTTCGTCAACATCGACAAGTGGAACGCGCTGCCGAAGCAATACCAGGCGGTGCTCGAGCAGGCCGGCCACTACGCCAACACGTGGTGCATGGCGAAGTACGATCACCTCAACCCGCAGGCGCTGCGTCGCCTCCTGGCGAACGGCACCAAGCTGCACGTGTTCTCGCAGCAGATCATGGACGCCTCCTACAAGGCGACCATGGAGCTGCATGCGGAGGTGTCGAAGGAGAACGCTGCGTTCAAGAAAGTGAACGAGTCGCTGATGGACTTCACCAAGAACACCTATCAGTGGTTCCAGGTGGCCGAGCTCAGCTACGACGCCTACATGACCAAGGTCATGCGCGGCTGAACGACGGCTGAGCGCGAAACGCGAAACCCCGGAGCTCGCGCTCCGGGGTTTTTTTCATGGCGGCGCGTCGGCGGACTATTTGAATTGCGGCGGCTGGCTGAGATCGAGCGACGGCATGTCGATCTGCGGAATCTCGATCTTCACCTTGTTCGGATCGATGGTCGACGCCACGCCCTTGTAGTGCATCACCATGCTCGGGAACAGGATCACCAGCAGCACCATGATGACCTGGATCACCACGAAGGGCATGGCGCCCCAGTAGATTTGACCCGTGGTGATGCCCTCGGTGCGCTTGCCGGTGACCCGGTCGTTGTAGGGCTCGCGCGGCGCCACCGAGCGCAGGTAGAACAGCGCGAAGCCGAACGGCGGGTGCATGAACGACGTCTGCATGTTGACGCCGAGGATGACGCCGAACCAGATCAGGTCGATGCCGAGATGCTCGGCCGCCGGGCCGAGCAGCGGGATGACGATGAAGGCCAGTTCGAAGAAGTCGAGGAAGAAGGCGAGCACGAAGACGAAGGCGTTGACGAAGATCAGGAAGCCGATCTGGCCGCCCGGCAGCGAGGTCAGGAGATTCTCGACCCAGATGTGACCGCTGACGCCATAGAACGTGAGCGAGAAGACGCGCGCGCCGAGCAGAATGAAGACGACGAAGGACGACAGCTTGGCCGTCGACTCCACCGCCTGGCGCACCAGATCCCACGACAGGCGCCGCTTGAGGGCGCCGAGGATCAGCGCGCCGGCCGCGCCCATGGCGCCGCCTTCGGTCGGGGTGGCGACGCCGATGAAGATCGTGCCGAGCACGAGAAAGATCAGGAACAGCGGCGGCACCATGACGAAGGTGGTCTGCTGCGCCATATGCGAGAGGAAGCGGAAGCCCACGATGCGGGCGGTGACCCAGTTCACCACGGTGATCGCGAACGCGAAGATGATGCCGAA
>CALGFL010000386.1 GCA_937881145.1 uncultured Bordetella sp. | reverse complement strand
ATGGAAGTCGTGGCGACGGCCCCCGATCCGTTGGTCGCGCGCGACCTGATCAAGCTGCACAATCCCGACGTATTGACGCTGGATGTGGAGATGCCGCGCATGGACGGCCTGGATTTCCTCGAACGCCTCATGCGCTTGCGTCCCATGCCGGTGATCATGGTGTCGTCGCTGACCGAGCGCGGCGGCGAGATCACGCTGCGCGCGCTGGAACTGGGAGCGATCGACTTCGTCACCAAACCCAAATTGGGCATTCGCGACGGCCTGATGGAATACAGCGAAACCATCGCTGAGAAGATCCGTGTGGCCTTCCGCAGCAAGGTGCGCCCACCGACGGCCGCCAACGCCCCGGCGCCGGTGGCGCGGCCTCGCGGCCCGCTGGCAAGCTCGGAAAAACTGGTCATTATCGGTGCGTCCACGGGCGGCACCGAGGCCATCAAGGACGTGCTGGTGCCGATGCCACCGGACAGTCCGGCCATTCTCATCACGCAGCACATGCCGGCCGGTTTCACCAAGTCTTTTGCCCAGCGCCTGGACGGCATGTGTTCGGTCACGGTGCGCGAGGGCGTGCATGGCGAGCGTGTCCTGCCCGGCCACGTCTATCTGGCACCGGGCGGCGAAACGCACATGAAGCTGGGCCGTAGCGGCGCCAACTACGTGATCGAGCTTCTGGCATCCGAGCCGGTAAATCGGCATCGGCCGTCGGTTGACGTACTATTCCATTCTGCTGCGGAAGCCGCCGGACGCAATGCCATCGGGGTCATCCTCACGGGCATGGGCAAGGACGGTGCCGCCGGGCTTTTGGCCATGCATAAGGCAGGGGCCTACACCATTGCCCAGGATGAGGCCAGCTGCGTAGTATTCGGCATGCCTCGCGAGGCGATCGCCTTGGGGGGGGCGTCCGAAGTGATCGCGTTGTCGCGGATCAGCGATCGACTTCTGGAACGCCTCGAAGACCGGGGTCACCGGGTTTGAGATTCACGAGGCCCCTGCTTGCGGATGGGGCCTCGTCTTATTATTTTTTGGAGCCATGATGGTAGACAAGAGTTTGAAGATTCTGGTGGTGGACGACTTTCCCACCATGCGCCGTATTGTCCGCAACCTGCTCAAAGAGTTGGGTTTCGAGAACGTGGACGAAGCAGAAGACGGCGCGCAGGGTCTGGAAAAACTGCGTACCGGCGGTTTCCAGTTCGTGGTCTCTGATTGGAACATGCCCAATCTCGATGGCCTGGAGATGCTAAAGCAGATACGCCTGGATCCAGCCTTAAAGAGCTTGCCTGTGCTGATGGTGACCGCCGAAGCCAAGAAAGAAAACATTGTCGCGGCAGCCCAGGCTGGCGCCAACGGCTATGTGGTCAAGCCTTTTACTTCCGCCACGCTGGAAGAAAAGCTGAACAAGATCTTTGAAAAAATGGCCGGTTGAGGTTAGTCATGAGCGCCGAAAGCATGCCCGAAGCTGAAAAGACGCCTGCCGGGGCGGTGCCGCCCGCCGATGCGGCAGGCGACCTGGACCTGATTCACCGCATCGCATCGCTCACGCGCATGTTGCGCGAAAACATGCGCGAACTGGGCTTGGATCAGGCGATAAAGAACGCTGCTGAAGCAATTCCCGATGCGCGCGATCGTCTGCGCTACGTCGCGCAAATGACGGAAAAAGCGGCCAATCGTGTGCTCAATGCCACGGATGCCGCAGGCCCCATCCAGGACGGCTTGACGCGCTCCGCGCGCGGCCTGGACGAGCGCTGGGAGGCCTGGTTCGCCCGTCCCATCGAAATGGACGCCGCGCGGCAACTGGTGAAGGACACCCGCAGCTTCCTGGCCGACGTGCCCGCACAGGCACAGGCCACCCAGTCGCATCTGATGGAAATCGTCATGGCGCAGGATTTCCAGGATCTCACGGGCCAGGTGATCATGCGCATGATGGACGTGGTAGGCGCGATCGAACGCGAACTGCTGCAGGTGCTGTTGGATAATGCCGATATTTCGAGCGAGCGTCGCGAAGAGGTCAATTCGCTTCTCTACGGTCCGCAAGTCAACCCTGAAGGCAAGACCGAGATTGTCACAATTCAAAATCAGGTCGACGATCTGCTGCCGAGCCTGGG
>CALGFL010000385.1 GCA_937881145.1 uncultured Bordetella sp. | reverse complement strand
GGCACAGCAACCCCCAGAATCGCGTCCAGGGCGTATGCAGGCGTACCAGGCGCAGCGGTCTGTCGTAAAACGCGCGGCTCATCGTATTGCCGTCACTATTGCAGCGCCGGCAGCAGCTGCCAGGCAATCGGAAACCCCAGCACGATGAAGGTGCAGGGAAAGATGCAGCCGATCAAGGGCAGCAGCATCTTCACCGGCGCCTCCATGGCCAGACGCTCGGCGTGCTGGAAGCGATCGGCCCGGCACTGCGCGGCCTGGCCTCGCATCAGGGGCCCCAGGCTCATGCCCATGGCATCGGCCTGCGCCATCGAAGCGGCCCATGCCTGCAGGGCGGCGCTACCGCTGCGCGCGGCCATGGCCTTGAGCGCAGCCATGCGCGACATGCCCGTGCGCATGTCGGCCAGCGCGCCGTCCAGCGCGTCGCGCAAGGGGCCGGGCGCGCAGCACTGCGCCGATTGCAGCAAAGCGCCATGCAGGCCCAGTCCGGCTTCGACGCACAGCGTCATCATGTCCAGCACGAAGGGCATGTCCCGATCGATGCGCCGCTTGCGCCGCTGCGCCTGGCCGCGCAGCCACAAACGCGGCCAGCAGACTCCCGCCATGCCGGCCAAAACCGCGGGGCTCGCCGGATGACTATCGAAAACAAGCGCCAGACCGAATGCCGCGCCTGCACCTGCACCGCCCATCAGCCAGGTCATGGCCAGCCAATGACGCGGCTCCACCTGTCGCGGCACCCCGGCGCGCTCCAGAGCCTGACTGCTTTTCTCGCGGGCGCGCCAGGGCATGAAAGGCTCGGCCAGCGGTGTCAACGCGCGTACCCATGGCCACGCGCAGCGCCACCACCAGGGCATGGCTGAAGCCGCGGGCGCGGACGCCGAGGCAGCATGCAAGGGAGCAAATAGCAAGAAAACCAGGCCTGCGGCGCACAGGCCGGACAGAACGATCGCCAGGTTTTTCATCGCACGCGGCTAAATGTCGATATCGACGATGCGGCGGATCATCAGCACGCCTGTCGTTTCCAGGAGCAGCACCACGGCCAGCACCGTCCAGCCCATGGGCGTGCTCCACAGCACTGCCATCGCCTGCGGCTCCAGCCGGTTCAAGACCACTGCCAGCAGCACGGGCAAGGCGCCCACGATCCAGGCCTGCATGCGTCCTTGCGCCGTCAAGGCGCGGATCTTGCCTTGCAGCAGCAGGCGCGAGCGCAAGGTGTCGGCGATGCGTTCCAGCGCCTCGGCCAGATTGCCGCCGGTCTGCGCGGCCACGCGCAGCGCCGCCGTCACCAGCACCGTGGCCTCGGACGGCACGCGCTCATGCAGGTGCTCCAATGCCGCGGAAAACGTCACGCCCAGACGCTGCTCGCGCAGCATCAAACCGAATTCCTGCGACAAAGGCGCCTCGCTCTGCTCGACGATGTGCTTCAAGGCCACCGCCAGGCTGGCCCCGGCCGACAGACCTCCAGCCAGCGACATCAGCGCCGCGGGCAGCTGCCGCTCGAATCGCAGCAGACGGCGCCGGCGCAAGCTCTCGACCAGCCTGCTGGGCACGCGCGTGGCCGCCAGCCCCGCCAGCACGCCCACCAGCCAGCTGCCCGACAGCCCCCACGCCAGCAAACCTCCCAGCGCGGCGCAAACCAGAGCGGCCAGCCATAGCTGCGCCGGGTCGATGAACAGGAACAACTCACTCAACTTGACGCCAGTCTCCTGGGTATAGATCTGCCGATAGCGCTGCAAAGCCGGACCGACCCAGGACTGGGCGCTCCAGGCCAGGATGGCCACGCTCACGCCCGTCAGCGCGAAAGCCAGCCAGATCAAGGCATGTCTCCTTCCATGAAGACCGGGCGCATGCCGGAGTCGACGAAGCCGCGTCCGGGTTCGTAGCGGAACAGGTCCTGCAGCTGGATGCGGCCGCTTTCCATGCCCGTGATTTCGATGATGTCCGTCACGACGCGCTGGCCTTGCGCGAGGCGAGCCTGCTGCACCACGATGTCGACGCTGGACGCAATGTGTTCGCGCACCACCGCCAGCGGCAGATCCAGGCCGGCCATCAAAGTCATGGCCTCCAATCGCGACAAGGCATCGCGCGGCGAATTGGCATGCAGCGTGGTGAGCGAACCTTCATGCCCGGTGTTCATGGCGGTCAGCATGTCGAACGCCTCGGCGCCACGGCATTCTCCCACCACGATGCGGTCGGGACGCATGCGCAGGGCATTGCGCACCAGGTCGCGGATCTCGACCCGCCCGCGGCCTTCGAGATTGGGGGGCCGCGCTTCCAGCGAGACCAGGTGGGCATGCCCCAGCCGCAGTTCGGCGGCATCTTCGATAGTGACGATGCGTTCGTCCTCCGGAATGGCGTTGGATAGAATGTTGAGCAAGGTCGTCTTGCCCGACCCCGTGCCGCCGGACACGATGATGCTCTTGCGGCGGCGCACGCACAGGGCCAGCAATTGAGCCATGGCCTCGCTCAGGCTGCCCATGCCGACCAGGTCGGGCATGTGCAGCCGCCGGACCGGAAACTTGCGTATGGTGAGGCTCGCACCGCGCAGGGCAATGGGTGGAATCACGGCATTCACGCGCGAACCGTCCGGCAGGCGCGCGTCCACCATCGGCGAACTCTCGTCGATGCGGCGTCCCAGCGGCGCCACGATGCGGTCGATCACGCCGCGCACCGCCTGTTCGCTGCTGAACGCCGCATCGTGCCGCGACAGCCGCCCCGCCCGCTCCACATAGACCTCGTCGTGGCGGTTGACCATGATTTCCGTAATGCCCGGATCGGCCAGCAGGGTTTCGAGCGGACCAAGCCCCACGGCTTCGTCCAGGACCATGCGGCACAGCAATGCGCGATCCAGATGTTCGGGCAGATCCGGCTCGCGGTCGACCAGTTCATCCAGCAAGCGCCTGGCCTCTTCGCGCAAGGCCTGATCGCTCATGCCCGCCACGTCGCGGCGGCGCAAGTCCAGCGCCTGCAGCAAGGCGGCATGCAGGCTGCGCCGGTACGGCAGCCAAGCCAGTACGGCAGGAGCCTGATTCGGCATGGGCGCCGGCGCGGCCGGCGCGGCAACCGCAGCCTCGTCCGCCGCAGCATGGCCTTGCTGCGCTTGAGCGGCATCCGCCATATCGCGCACCTGGATCTGGCACGGTCCGATGAGAACGCGATCCTGCGCCTGCAGCGGCCCGTGCGTCGCTACGCGCTCGCCATTGACCAGCGTCCCGCTCAACGTACCCAGGTCTTCGAGCACGACGCCGTCGCCCTGGCGCAGCAGCCTGGCATGCCGCTTGCCCACCCGCCAGTTGGCGATGCGCACCGCGCATTGCGGCGCGCGGCGTATGGACACCGGCGGCATCGCCGCATGCACCT
>CALGFL010000384.1 GCA_937881145.1 uncultured Bordetella sp. | reverse complement strand
CCAAGGACAAGGGCACCGGCAAGGAAAACAAGATCACCATCAAGGCCAACTCGGGTCTGTCGGAAGACGAGATCCAGCGCATGGTGAAGGACGCCGAAGCCAACGCGGCCGAAGACCACCGCCTGGCCGAGCTGGCCCAGGCCCGCAACCAGGCCGACGGCCTGGTGCACGCCACGCGCAAGTCGCTGGGCGAGTACGGCGAGAAGCTGGAAGCTGCCGAGAAGGAATCGATCGAGGCGGCCATCAAGGAACTCGAAGCGGTGCTCAAGACCGGCACCAAGGAAGAAATCGACACCAAGGTCGAAGCGCTGGGCAAGGCTTCGCAGAAGCTGGGCGAAAAGATGTACGCCGATGCGCAGGCGCAGCAGGCTGCCCAGCAGGCGACTCAGCAGCAAGCGGCCGACAACGCCAAGCCGGTCGATGAGAATGTGGTCGATGCCGACTTCAAGGAAGTCAAGCGCGACCAGTAAGTAGCAGGGTGGATACGCTCACGCGTTTGTTCATGCTTATGCGCGGACGGATCCACTGAAGCAGCGCGCCCGGAGCCTTTTTCAGGTTGCCGGGCGAGCGCATTTTTGCCGCCGGGCCACCCCAAGGTAAAAGCGCCCCCCGGGGGGGCAGCAAGCCGAAGGCGCAGCGTGGGGGCATTATTCAAGTTACCTAATTCGCCATGGCAAAACGCGATTACTACGACATTCTCGGTGTGGCCAAGAACGCCACCGAAGACGAGCTCAAGAAGGCCTACCGCAAGCTCGCCATGAAGCATCACCCGGACCGCAATCCGGGCAATAAAGAGGCCGAGGAAAAATTCAAGGAAGCCAAGGACGCCTACGAGATCCTGAGCGACGAGCAAAAGCGCGCCGCCTACGATCGCTACGGCCACGCCGGCGTCGATCCCAATGCCGCGGGCATGGGGGGCGCGGGCATGGGCGGCGGTTTCGCCGATGCCTTCGGCGATATCTTCGGCGAGATCTTCGGCGGTGCCGGCGTGCGGCGCGGCGCCGGTCCGCAGGTCTATCGCGGCGGCGATCTGAAATATGCCCTGGAAATCACGCTCGAGCAGGCCGCCAGCGGCTTTGACACCGAGATCCGCGTGCCGAGCTGGGAAAACTGCGAAACCTGCCCCGGCTCCGGCGCCAAGCCGGGCACCACGCCCAAGACTTGCCGCACCTGCAGCGGTTCGGGCGCGGTACGCATGCAGCAGGGCTTTTTCAGCGTGCAGCAGACCTGCCCGACCTGCCACGGCACGGGCAAGGAAATCACCGACCCTTGCAGCGCCTGCGACGGCGTGGGCCGCGTGCGCAAGAACAAGACGCTGCAGGTCAAGATTCCTTCGGGCATCGACGACGGCATGCGCATCCGCTCCACCGGCAACGGCGAGCCGGGCATCAATGGCGGGCCGCCGGGCGACCTGTACGTCGAAATCCACATCAAGCAGCACAAGATCTTCCAGCGCGACAGCGACGATCTGCATTGCGAGCTGACCATCCCGTTCACCACGGCGGCATTGGGCGGCGACCTGCAGGTGCCCACGCTGGGCGGCAAGGCCGAGATCGCGATTCCCGAAGGCACGCAGTCGGGCAAGACTTTCCGCCTGCGCGGCAAGGGCATACGCGGCGTGCGTTCGGCGTATCCGGGCGATTTGTACTGCCACGTGATGGTGGAGACGCCCGTGCGCCTGAACGACGAGCAAAAGAGCATCCTGCGGCAGTTCGAGACCTCGCTCAACGACGGGGGCGACCGCCACTCGCCCCAGAGCAAGTCGTGGACCGACCGCGTCAAGGAGTTCTTCTCCTGATTAAAATGCCCGCATGAATACGAACCTCATTCCCTTCGGCGCCAAGATCGTCGAATGCACGTTCGAGCGCCATGCGCAGGCCATCCTGGACATCCTGAACGACGCCATCCTCACCTCGACCGCGCTGTACGACTACAAGGCGCGCACCATCGAAAACATGGTGTCGTGGTTCCAGGCCAAGGCGGCGGGCAAGTTTCCGGTGATCGGCATCGAGAGCGCGGACGGCGAGCTCATGGGCTTCGCCAGCTACGGCACCTTCCGCGCCTATCCGGCCTACAAGTATTCGGTCGAGCACTCCATCTATGTGGAGAAGGGTTTCCGCGGCCTGGGGCTGGGCGAGACCCTGCTGCGTCTTTTGATCGAGCGCGCCCAGGCGAACCAGGTGCACCTGGTCATCGGCGCCATCGACGCCGCCAACGAGGGCAGCATCGCCCTGCACCGCAAGCTGGGTTTCGTGCATTCGGGCACCATCACGCAGGCCGGTTTCAAGTTCGGCCGGTGGCTGGACGTGGCCTTCTATCAGCTCACCCTGCAAACGCCGGCGCAGCCGGTGGATGGCTGAGCGCACACGGCGTCAGTAGACGTCGCGCACATAACGCTTTTCCCGCGCCAGCCTGGCCACGTATTCGCCTGCCTTGTCCGCCGGCATGCCGCCGTGCTCGGCCACCACGGCCTTGAGCATGGCGTCCACGTCCTTGGCCATCTGCAGCGCGTCGCCGCACACATAGAAGTAGGCGCCTTCTTCGAGCCAGGCCCATAGCTCGGCGCCGCGTTCGCGCATGCGGTCCTGCACATAGATCTTGTCGGACTGGTCTCGCGAGAAGGCCAGGTCCAGCTTGGTGAGCAAGCCCTCGTCGCGCATGGCGGCGAGTTCGTCGCGATAGTAGAAGTCGGTCTTTTCGTGCTGCTCGCCGAAGAACAGCCAGTTGCGGCCGCGCGCGCCCGTGGCGCGGCGTTGATGCAGGAATCCGCGGAACGGCGCGATGCCCGTGCCCGGGCCCACCATGATGATGGGCGCGTCGTCCTGCGCGGGCAGGTGAAAGTGCAGCGACTTCTGCACGAACACGGGCACCTCGTCGTCGGCGCGATCGGCCAGGAAGGTCGAGGCCACGCCTTTGCGCTGGCGGCCGCCGTTGTCGTAGCGCACGGTCGAAACCGTGAGATGCACTTGGCCCGGATGCGCCAGCGGACTGGACGCGATCGAATACAGGCGCGGCTGCAGGCGCGGCAGCAGCGAGACGAGCTCGCCCGCGCTCATGTCGACGGGAAATTCGCGCAGGACGTCGACCAGCTGCCTGCCCCTGAGCCACTGCCTGAGGTCGGTCTTGCGTTCATCGTCGAGCAGCGACATCAGAGGTTCGTGGCGGCCGCGCGCGGCGATGAAAGCCAAGGCCTGGGAATGCGGGCGGGCGATGTCCAGATGACGCGTTAAGGCATCGGCCAGGCCCATGGCGCCCGCAGCGTCCAGATGCACCGGCGCGTCGGCCTTCAGATGCAGCAGATCCAGGAACTCATCAACCAGTTCCGGGCAGTTGACGGGCCATACTCCCAGCGCATCG
>CALGFL010000383.1 GCA_937881145.1 uncultured Bordetella sp. | reverse complement strand
CAACCACCGCGCAACACCCTGCCCGCCTTCAACACGCCTCTCGCTCAACCCAGCACCCGCTTGACTTCGCAATTCAAATGCCGAGCCCTGAACTATAGCACGACCTATTGTCTGCGCCTTACGGTACGCTACGAGGCACTCACTCATCCTGCCGTATCGGGATCATGAACGAAGACATACTGATCAACGTCACACCTTTCGAAACCCGCGTCGCCATCGTGGCGCAAGGCTCAGTGCAGGAACTGCACGTCGAACGCAGCATCCAGCGCGGGCATGTAGGCAATATCTATCTGGGCCGCGTGGTGCGGGTGCTGCCCGGCATGCAAAGCGCCTTCGTCGACGTGGGACTGGAGCGCGCGGCTTTCATTCACATCGCCGATCTGCGCGAAAACCGCGCCGAGCGCAGCCTGGGCCAGACGGCGACGCCGATCGAGAAGCTGCTCTTCGAAGGCCAGACCCTGATGGTGCAGGTCATCAAGGACCCGCTGGGTACCAAGGGGGCCAGGCTGTCCACGCAGATCAGTATCGCCGGCCGCATGCTGGTGCACTTGCCGCACGATCCGCACATCGGCATTTCGCAGAAGATCGAATCGGAAACGGAGCGCACGCAGTTGCGTGCGCGCCTGCAGGCCCTGGTTCCCGCCGAAGAAAAAGGCGGCTTCATCGTGCGTACCCAGGCGGAAGGCGCCACCGACCAAGAGATATCGGCCGATCTGGAGTATTTGCGCAAGCTCTGGTCCAGCGTGCAGGAAGCCGCGCGCAGCAATCCCGTGCCCACGCTGCTGCATCGGGACCTGACCCTGGCCCAGCGCGTGCTGCGCGACATGGTCGACCCGCATACCGGGACCATACAGGTGGATTCGCGCACCACCACCGCGGACCTGCAGGAATGGGCCAAGCGCTACACTCCCTCGGTCGCCGATCGCATCCGGCACTACAGCGGCGAACGTCCGCTGTTCGACACCGCCAATGTCGACGAAGAGATCGCGCGGGCGCTGTCGCGCCGCGTCGACCTGAAATCCGGCGGCTATCTGATCATCGACCAGACCGAAGCCTTGACGACGGTGGATGTGAATACCGGCGGCTTCGTCGGCGGCCGCAATTTCGACGACACCATATTCAAAACCAATCTGGAAGCGGCGCAGGCGATCGCGCGGCAACTGCGGCTGCGCAATCTGGGCGGCATCGTGATCCTGGATTTCATCGACATGGAAGACGCCGGCCATCGGGACACCGTGCTGGCCGAGCTGAAGAAGGCCCTGTCGCGTGACCGCACTCGCATGACGGTCAACGGCTTCACGCAGCTTGGCCTCGTGGAAATGACCCGCAAGCGCACCCGCGACTCGCTGGCCCATCAGCTCTGCGAGCCCTGCCCCATGTGCCAGGCGCGGGGCAATGTGCGCACGGCGCGCACGGTCTGCTATGAGATCCTGCGCGAGATCCTGCGCGAAAGCCGGCAGTTCAATCCCAAGGAATTCCGCATTCTGGCTTCGCAGGATGTGGTCGATCTCTTCCTGGAAGAAGAGAGCCAGCATCTGGCGATGCTGGGCGATTTCGTCGGCAAGCGGGTGTCGCTGGAAGTGGAAGCCAGTTATTCGCAGGAGCAATACGACATCGTGCTGATCTGAGCCGGCGGCTTCCCGCAAGGTGGGAAGGCACGGCGTCAGTCGTGCGGGTTGTCCGTCCAGCGCGCGTAGATGCGCTCGATCTCTGGCCGTGCCCGCACGAAGATTTCGATCAGCGCCGCAGAGAAGTGCCTGCCGCTCTGCTCGCGGATGTAGTTGAAAGCCTGGTCCAGCGGCCAGGCCTTTTTGTAGGGGCGCTCGCTGGTCAGCGCATCGAACACGTCGGCCAGCGCGACGACGTGCGCCGCATGGGGGATTTCGTTGCCCTTCAGGCCCTGGGGATAGCCGGTGCCGTCCCATTTTTCGTGATGGCACAGGGCGATGCTGTGGGCCATCTGCAAAACGCCGTCTTCGTGCTCGCCGATGATTTGCGCGCCGATCGCCGGATGCTGGCGCATGATGACCCATTCGTCTTCGGTGAGCCCGCCGGGTTTTCTGAGAATCTCATCGGGCACGCCGATCTTGCCGACATCGTGCAAGGGCGCGGCGTTGAAGATTTCTTCCGCCGCGATTTCGCCGTAGCCGGCCGCCAGGGCCATGGCCTGCGCGTAATAGCTCATGCGCATGATGTGCTGGCCGGTGCTCGGATCCTTGAACTCGGCGGCCATGCCCAGGCGATGCATGAGATCCAGGCGCGTCTTGCGCAAGGCTTCGGCCTGGACCAGCTTGACATGGTTGCGCACGCGCGCGCGCACGATGCCGGGGTTGAACGGCTTATTGATATAGTCGACCGCCCCGATATTCAAGCCTTTTTCTTCGTCGGCCGCCTGGTTCAAGGCGGAAATGAAGATAACGGGAATGCCGGCGGTGGATTCATCGCCCTTGAGCGTCTCGCAGACCTCGTAGCCGGACATGCCCGGCATCATGACGTCCAGCAGCACGAGAGAGGGTTTTTCCTCCCGGATCAGCTCCAGAGCGCGATGGCCGTCTTTGGAGAAAAGCAGGCGGTAATCGTTCTGCAGAGTATGGCGCAGCACCTGCAGATTGGCGGGCTCATCGTCCACCAACAGCAAGGTGTGACGAGATTCCCTCATGCGCTGCAGGCTCATGCGTCAGGTTTCCATCTTGGTTGAATTGTTGGCGATGACCTGCTGCAAAAGAGCCTGGGCCTTCGAAAATTCGAAAGAATCGATGGCAGCCTTCAGTGCCTTGGCATAAACCGGATCGCTCTTTTCCAGCGTGCTGCATACAGTTTGCACCATTTCGTCCGGGAGTTCGCCGCGCTCGAGACATTGCGCCAAACGTTGCAGGGTCTGATGGAATTCGGCCCAGGAGAGCCCGGGTGTGTCTTCTTGCGTGTCGGATGCGACCGGCGCCGCGCGGCCGACCAGTTCGCGCGAAGCCGCGGCCAGCAATTCCTGAAGTTCGGAAAACCGGTTGCGCGCCTCTTCGCCTTTGCCGTCGCGCACCAGGTTTTCGAGCTTGGCGGCCAACTCGTGGGCCATGGGCATGGCCAGATTGCCCGCTGCGCCGCGAATGCTGTGCAGGTTGTACTGCACGGCCTCCCAGTCGACATCGACCTGGCTCGCATCCGGCAGCGGATAGCGCCGGCGCACGTCGTCCAGGAAGCTGCCGATGGCATCAGCCAGGCGCGACTCGCTGCCCCACAGCGTGGCGCCGCTCTTCCAGTTGATCAGAACCGCCTCGGCCGGGCCCGGTCCGGCTTGCGCCGCCGTGGCGCAATCGCGGCCGCCGCGCATCACGCGCAATATCTCGGCCATGAGCTGGGCCGAATCCAGAGGTTTGACGGCGAAACCGTCCATGCCCGCCGCGCGCGCCGCGCGCTGGTCTTCGGCCATGACGCTGGCAGTCAGCGCGATGATGGGCACCGACGACCGGCTGGGCATCTCTTTTTCGAAGCTGCGGATGCGGCGCGCGGCCTCCAGGCCATCCACCTGGGGCATGTGCACGTCCATCAATACCAGATCGAAATAACCTTGCTTGAACAGATCGACGGCCTGCGCACCGTCGGCCGCCGTCGTGACCTTGTGGCCGCTCTCTTCGAGCAAAAGCGCGGCCAGCTTGAGATTCTGCGGGACATCGTCGGCGACCAGAATGTTCAAGGCAGGGAGCGCGATGCGCGATATGTCGATCCTGGTCGACTCCGGCTTCTTGCCGGCGCGCAAAGGCAGTTGCACATGGAAAGTGCTGCCTGCTCCCAGCGTGCTTTCGACCTGGACGCAGCCCTGCATCAATTCGATGAGCTGCAGGGAAATCGTGGTGCCCAGGCCGGTGCCGCCGAAACGGCGGCTGATCGAGGCATCGGCCTGCGTAAAGGGCGAGAAGACCTTGGCCACCTGTTCCTGCGACATGCCGATGCCGGTGTCCCTGACGTAGATATGCACCATGCCGTCGTCATGGGACAGGGTCAGCCGCACGCTGCCCCGCTCCGTGAACTTGATGGCATTGCCCAGGAGATTGGTCAGCACCTGCTGTATGCGCAGCGGATCGCCCAGAAAATACTCAGGCATGTCCTCGGGATACTCGACGATGAAGTCCAGGTTCTTGTTGTGCGCACTCAAACGCAGCGAGCTGTCGACCTGGAAGACGAGCTCCCTGAGCGAGAAGTCGATGGATTCGAGCGACACCCCGCCCTTTTCGAGGCGGGTCGTGTCCAGGATGTCGTTGAGCAGCCCCAGCAGCGAGCGCGAGGAGTTTCTGACGATGTCCAGATGGCTGCGCTGCACCTCGGTCAGGCCGTCGCCCTTGAGCAGGAGCTCGGTGAAACAGATGATGGAATTCATCGGGGTACGGATTTCATGGCTCATATTGGCCAGGAAGGTGCCCTTGGCCGCGGCGGCGCGTTCGGC
>CALGFL010000382.1 GCA_937881145.1 uncultured Bordetella sp. | reverse complement strand
ATGTCGGGGCGCCGCACGCGCTGCAGCACGGACTCGCCGGCGCGGGCCAGATCCAGCAGTTCGCCGCTGCGGCGGCGCAGGCGCATATCGCCGCCGGCAATCGTGCCGCCGCCGTATTCGACCAGGCGCATCAGGGCAAGCGAAGTCACCGATTTGCCCGAACCCGATTCGCCGACGATGGCCAAGGTCTCGCCCCGATCGACGTGGAAGGAAACGCCGCTGACCGCCTCGACCACGCGCGACGGCGTCGAAAACTTCACCGTCAGGTCGTCCACCTGCGCGACCCGCTTGGCATCCATATCCATGCTCATCATTTTTCCTGGCGCGGATCGAGCGCGTCGCGCAGTCCGTCGCCCAGCAGATTGAAACCCAGCACGGCCAGGAAGATGGCCGCGCCCGGGAAGACCGACATCCACGGCGCCTGGTTCATGAAGTTCTTGGCCGTGTTCAGCATCGAACCCCAGGAGGGGTTCGGCGGCTGCAGGCCCAGGCCCAGGAAAGACAGGCTGGCCTCGGCGATGATGGACGTGGCAATGGTGATGGTGGCCTGCACGATGAGAGGCGGCATGACGTTGGGCAGGACATGGCGCACGATGATGCGCAAGTCGGACGCCCCCAGGGCGCGGGCACCCTGTACATAGTCTTCGTTCTTGACCGCCAGCACCTGACCCCGCGTGAGCCGCGTGAACTTGGGCGCGGCCGACACGCCGATGGCGATCATGGCGTTGATCAGGCTGGGGCCCAGGAAGGCCGCCAGGGCAATGGCCAGGATGAGAAAGGGAATGGCCAGCAGCGCCTCGGTGACGCGCGAGATCGCGCCGTCGACCCAGCCCTCGAAATACCCCGCCATCAGGCCGAAGGGCACGCCCGCCGCGATGGCGATGAGGACGGACACCAGGCCGACCATGAGCGAGGCGCGCGCGCCGAACAGCATGCGGCTGTAGATGTCGCGGCCGAGCTCGTCGGTGCCCAGCCAGTACATGGCCGAAGGCGGCTTGCGCACGGCCAGGAAATTGACCTTGAGCGGATCGAAGTTGGCCAGCACCGAAGCCAGGATGGCGAGCACGACGAATGCCAGCACGATGGCCGCGCCCAGCATGGCGGCGCGGTTGCGCCGGAACTTGGCCCAGGCCCGGCTGCCGCTGGGCGGCGGCACGGCGGACGCGGTTGCGCAAGACGTTGCAGTGCTCATGAATGCCTCAACCGGGGATTGACGACGATGTAGAGCACGTCGGCCAGCAGGTTCAGCGCGATGAAGCCGGCGGCCACGCACAGGACCACGCCCTGCACCACGGCATAGTCGCGGTTGAACACGGCGTCGACAATGAGCTTGCCGAAGCCGGGAATGGTGAAGACCTGCTCGGTCAGCACGGCGCCGGCCAGCAGCTCTCCCAGCAACAGGGTGACCAGCGTGACGATGGGCATGAGCGCGTTGCGCAGCGCGTGGCGCATCACCACCTTGTAGGCCGGCACGCCCTTGGCGCGCGCCGTGCGCACGTAATCGGCGCTCAAGGCTTCGAGCATGGCCGAACGCGTGTGCCGCATGAGATAGGCGGCAATGGCCAGCGACAACACGAAAGCCGGCATCAGCAGCGTCTTGAGCGAGAGCCAGACGTTTTCCGAAAGCGGCACGTAGCCCGAGGCCGGCAGCAGATGCCAGTGCACCGACACAACCAGGATAAGAATGATGCCCAGCCAAAAGCTGGGTATGGACATGCCCGAGAGCGCGGCCATATTGGCCCCCATCTCCACGGCCGTGCCTTTGCGCACGGCGGCGATGATGCCCGACGGGATGCCCAGGATCAGCGCGAAGATCATGGCCATGACCGAGAGCTGCGCCGTAACGGGGAGCTTTTCCGCGATCAGCTTCTTGACGGGCACGTCGGTGCGCAGCGACTTGCCCAGATCGCCGTGAAGAATCTGCCCGACCCAGGCCGCGTACTGCACCGGCAGCGGATCGTTGAGATGGTATTTCTCGCGCAGATAGTTCATGACGGCGGGGTCGCGCTCCTCGCCGGCCATGGCCAGAACCGGATCACCGGGCAAGATTTTTTGCAGCATGAAGACCATCATCGACACCAGGATCAGTGTCGGGATGGCCACCAGCACGCGTCGCAATATCAGTCGAAGCATGGCGCCTTGATGGACAACTTATCGGACAGGCTTATTGGGCGAAATGCACGCCCTTCAGGCGGATCATACCGTCGGGAGACGGCGTGAAACCCAGGACTTTCTTTTGCAGGGCGAAGGGCCAGGGCTGATAGTACAGATAGATGTAGGGATCCTCCGTGGCGAGAATGGCCTGGGCCTGGTCGTACAGCGCCTTGCGCTGCGCCTCGTCGGGATTTTCGCGTGCCGCCTTGAGCAGCTTGTCGACCTGGGCGTTGCAGTAATGGCCGTCGTTGAACGAGGCGCCGCACTCGACGAACAACGCCAGATTGCCGTCGGGATCGACGCGGCCCGACCAGCCCTCCAGCGCCATCTGGAAATTGCCTTGCCGCGTCTGGCTCAGCATCGCGGCATATTCCATGGGCTGCAGGCTCAGGTCGAAGCCCGCCTCGGCGGCCATGGCCTGGATCATCTGCGCGATGGACGAGGAGGTGGTGGTGTTGCCGAAGGACAGCGTGGCCTTGACCGGGGGAGTCAAGCCGGCTTCTTTGAGCAGCGCCTTGGCCTTGGCCACGTCTCGCGCCGGCGGGTTGAACTTGGGGTTGAAATACGGACTGGCGGGCGGGAAAGGCTGCCCGGCCGGCGGGAAGATGCCGTTGCCCACCACCTGATCGATGGCGTTGCGGTCTATCGACAGCTCCAGCGCCTTGCGCACGCGCGCATCCTTGAAAGGCGACGTCTGCGCCATCGGGCCGTTGTTCAAGTTAAAGAACATCTCCTGGAAGCCCAGGCCGTTGACCGGCGCGAAGGTCAGGCTGGAGTCCTGCTTGACCTGCGGCACGTCGGCCGGGTTAAGGCGCTCGAGCATGTTCAGGCTGCCCGCGCGCAGGTTCGACAGGCGCACCGTGGAGTCGGGAATGGGCATGAACACCAGGCGGTCGAAGTGATAGTCCTTGGCGTCGTAATAGCGCTTGAATTTCTGCAGTACGATGCGGTCGTTCTGCACGCGCTCGACAAACTTGTACGGACCGGAGCAGACCGGATGCTGGGCCACCGCGTCCACAGGCTTGCCCTGGAAGGAAGCGGGCGAAAGCATCATGCCGGCGCGGTCGGACAACGCAGCCAGCAGCGTGGCGTCGGGATGCTTGAGCGTGAGCACCAGAGTGGCCGGATCGGGAGCGGCCACGCTGGCGATCGACTTGATCTCGCTCTTGCGCATGCTCCCGGGCATGGTCATTTCGCGGTCGAAGTTGGCCTTGGCGGCCGCTGCGTCGAACTTGGTGCCGTCCTGGAACAGCGCGTCGCCGCGCAGCTTGAAGGTCAGCGTCTTGTTGTCGGCGCTCCACGACCAGGACTTGGCCAGTTGCGGCACGAAGTGCAGCTTGTCGTCGACGTCGACGAGCTTGTCGCACAGTGAAGTGAACACAATGCGGCTGACGTAGGTGCGCGCGCGCTGCGGATCGAGCGTGTCCGGATCCTCCTGCAAACCGATGCGCAGTTCCTGCGCCAAGGCGCAGGTCGAGGCCAGGGCCAGAAGCAGCCCCCACAATATTCGGCCGACGCGTACTGATTTGATCATCGCCATTCCCCTTTTGAGTGATTTTTGCCGCCGGGTCGCTCCCAAGGCAAACTCGGCCCCCGTGGGGGGCAGCAAGCCAAAGGCGCGGCGTGGCGGCATTTTTTGCTTCAGATTGACTTCAGAAACCTGCGGCCAGGCCATCGCGGCGCGGATCGCTCGCCGCCACGTAGCCCTTTTCATTATCGTCCGGCGACATGCGCCAGATGAACTGGCCCGCGCCGAAATCCATATAGGGATCGTCGACGGCGTGCAGCTTGTGGCCCATTTTCGCCAGCCCGTCGACCAGCTTGCGGTCCATGGCGGATTCGAGGTCCAGCGTCTGGTCGCGGTTGAGCTTCCAGCGCGGCGCGTCGCAGGCGGCCTGGGGCTGCTGATCGTAGTCGATCATGCGGATGGCGGTCTGCAGGTGGCCCTGCGGCTGCATGTCTCCGCCCATCACGCCGAAGCTCATCACCGGGCGGCCGCCCTGTGTGAGGAAACCCGGGATGATGGTGTGGAAGGGCCGCTTGCCGCCCTCGACGACATTGGCCGACTTCGGGTCCGTCGAAAAGCCCACGCCGCGGTTCTGCAGGCTGATGCCGGTGCCCGGCACCACGATGCCCGAGCCGAAGCCCATGTAGTTGGACTGGATGAACGAGATCATCATGCCGCTTTCATCGGCGGCGCTCAGGTAGATGGTGCCGCCGGCGGGCGGCCGGCCGGCGCCGGGATACGAGGCCTGCTTCAGATCGATGAGCTTGGCGCGCGAGGCCAGATAGGCCGGATCGAGCATCTGCTCGGGCGTGACGTCCATGCTGCGCGGATCGGCCACGTATTGATAGAGATCGGCGAAGGCCAGCTTCATCGCCTCGATCTGCACGTGCTGCGACTGCACCGTGTCCACACCCATGCCCTTCAGGTCGAAGTGCTCGC
>CALGFL010000381.1 GCA_937881145.1 uncultured Bordetella sp. | reverse complement strand
GACCAGCACATAGCCCAGACACAGTTGGACTTTGTGAGGGTCCAGGTCGGCGATGCCGGCGTAGCCGATGGCCGCGAGGATGCGGCCCAGGTTCGGGTCGGACGCGTAGAAGGCAGTCTTGACCAGGGGCGAGTGGGCCACCGAGTAGGCCACTTTGAGCGCTTCGTCCTGGTCGCCCGCTTCGTCGACGTGGATGGTGATGAATTTGGTGGCGCCTTCGGCGTCGCGCACGATCTTCTGCGCCAGGTCCAGCGCGGCCGCCGCGAGCGCGTGCGAGAGGGCCGCGTAGTTCGCGTCGTATTCGGATTCGATCAGCATGCCCGACTTGCCGGTGGCGACGATGATGAAGGAGTCGTTGGTCGAGGTGTCGCCGTCGACCGTGATGCGGTTGAAGGAACGGTCGGCGATCTGCCTGGCCAGCTTGTTCAGCAGCGGCTGGGCGATGCCCGCGTCGGTGGCCAGGAAGCTCAGCATGGTGGCCATGTTGGGGCGGATCATGCCCGCGCCCTTGCTGATGCCGGTGATGGTGATCGTATGGCCGTGGATGTCGAGCTGGTGCGAATGGATCTTGGGCTGCGTGTCGGTGGTCATGATGCCGTGCGCGGCGTCGAACCACCCCTTCAGGCTCAGCTTGGCGACGGCCCCGGGCAGACCGGCGATGAGGCGGTCCACCGGCAGGGGTTCGAGGATCACGCCGGTGGAGAACGGCAATACCTGTTCGCCCGGCACGCGCAGCAGCTTGCCCAGCGCTGCGCAGGTTTGCGTCGCGGCGTGCAGGCCCTCGGCGCCGGTGCCGGCATTGGCGTTGCCGGTGTTGATGACCAGGGCGCGGATGGGGCCGCCCGCGGCCAGATGCTCCTGGCAGATCTGCACGGGCGCGGCGCAGAAGCGGTTGCGCGTGAACACGCCGGCCACGGTGCTGCCTTCGGACAGGCGAAATACGGTCAGATCGCGGCGATTGGCCTTGCGTATCCCCGCCTCGGTGACGCCGATTTCGACGCCGTGTACGGGGAAGATATCGGAGGGGGCGGGAATCTTCAGGTTGACGGCCATGACCTCGGTCTCGCGGTGCGGGGGTTGGGGAAAAGGTGCCTATTATCTCACCCCGGCCGCGGGCCGGGGTGCGGGCGCTGGACGGCCTCAGGGGCCGATGCGCAGGGTGGCGGCGTCCACGACGCCGGCCTGGCGGTTGTCGAGCATCAGGCGCACGGTGCCGTCGGGCGCCTGCAGCACCGAAGTGCCGGCCTGCACGTCGCTGTGGTTCTTGTATTGCGCCGTGCGGCCGCGCGGCGGGGAGAACAGCAGATCGCCCGCCAGCGCGCCCGGCACGTCCAGCGCGCTGGCGACCCGGGTGCCCAGGGGGTAGGTCACATCGCCCAGCTTGGCCTGGCGGGCCAGCAGGCCATTGAACGAGACGATGCGGGACTGCGCATCGACGACGATGTCGGCCTTGAGCAGCGGAAAGTGCGCGATCGTGGCAGCCTCGCTGCCGTCGGTGCTCAGCAGCCAGCGCGGGGGGGCGTCCTGGGAGCGGGAAAGCCAGGTGCCCATGGGCAGGGGCTGGCCGTCCAGCTTGTTGCCGTCGGCCAGGTGGCAGTCGGCAAAACGCGGCTTGCCGTTCTTTTCGATGGCCAGGTCCACGGGGTGCCTGTGCGAGCAGATCCAGCCTTGCACGACCTGGTCGCCCGCGAGCGCCACCGACCAGGTCTCGCGCGGCGGCGCGTCGGCGCGGGCGGGGCTGACGTGGCGCCGTATGCTGCGCACTTGCAGGCCATCGACTTCGGTGGGTTGGGGAAAGCGGGCCAGCGCGAAGGTGCCGGGCTGGCCTATTTTGCGCAAATGCAGGATGGTGCCGGCCGGCATGGCGATGCCGGCCACTGTCTGGCCGGTTTGCAGTATGTCGCGATGGGCCCGGGCCCTGTCCAGTGCGCGCTGGGCGGCCAGCCATGAGGCAGCCAGGTGATAGGGGTAGAGGCTGCCGATGACAGCCAGGCAGGCCATCAGCGTCAGGCCCAGCCGCAGGCGGCCGCGCAGGCTATGGCGCGACGCGGGCGTGATCGCAAGCCAGATGACCCAGGTCAGCAGCGTGCTCAGGCAGATCAGCGAGACCGCCAGGTAGATGTAGTGATTGCCCCTGGGCAACAAGACGGAAATCATGGCGCCCACATTGTATGGGCTGTATGAGGCAAATCGGCGCCGCGCGGCGGATCGCAGGCAGGACCTTTCAGCGTCGAAGGCCTCAGGCTTTGTCCCGGTGCGCCACCACCTGCAGCTTGAGCTCGCCCAGCGCCTTGAAAAGCGCGCCGCGGCTGGCCTCGGGCAGACCGTCGAACATGTCCTTGACCCAGTCTTCGTGGGCGCGGGCCATGCGGGCGAAGATCTTGCGGCCCTGGGGAGTGAGCTTGAGCACCGAGCTGCGGCGGTCGGATTCGACCTTGGTGCGCACCACCAAGCCTTCTTTTTCGAGCTGGTCGGCGATGCTGGTGATATTGCCGTTGGTCACCATCATGTGGCGCGAGAGATCGCCCATCTTCATGCCCTTGGGCACGCGCTGCAGCTGGGCCATCAGGTCAAAGCGCGGCAGCGTGGTGTCGAATTCGGTGCGCAGGCGGCCGCGGATGTCGCCCTCGATCAGATTGGTGCAGGTCAACAACCGCAGCCACAGGCGCAGGGCGTGGTGGTCGTCGGGGGCGGCGCGGCTTTCCAGATCAGGGGAGGGTGTCGTCATGGGGGCTTGGGCTGGGGGAGAAATCCCGGGTTTTTCGGCAGTTACTTTAAATCTAAACTTGTGCCCTGCGCCAGCAGGGCCGGACCTATTGCCAGTCGGGGTTTTGGCGTTTATTATTTGAAGCCTAAACTATTTTTCCGGACCCGATGCCTGGCCGCCTTCAGCGGCGCATCCCCAACGGAGTGTGTGCAATGAAGATCGTCTGCCTGGGCGGAGGCCCCTCCGGTCTGTACTTCGGCCTGTTGATGAAGCTGCAGAATCCGGCCAACGAGATCACCGTGATCGAGCGCAACCGGCCCTACGACACGTTCGGCTGGGGCGTGGTGTTTTCCGACGCCACCATGCAGAACCTGGCCCAGGCCGATCCGGTTTCGGCCGGGACCATCGTCGATGCCTTCAGTCACTGGGACGACATCGACATCCACTACAAGGGCCGCACCCTCCGCAGCGGCGGGCACGGCTTCATCGGCATCGGCCGCAAGCACATGCTCAACATCCTGCAGGCGCGCTGCGAAGAAGTGGGCGTCAAGCTGGTGTTCGAGACCTACGTCGAAGACGATCAGAAGGCCGCAATCGACTACGACGCCGATCTGGTCATCGCCTCGGACGGCCTGAACAGCCTGGTGCGCAAACGCTACGCCGACACCTTCAAGCCCGACATCGACACGCGCCGCTGCCGTTTCGTGTGGCTGGGCACCACCAAGGTGTTCGATGCCTTCACCTTCGCTTTCGTCGAAACCGCGCATGGCTGGTTCCAGGCGCACGCCTATCGCTTCGAAGACGGCATGTCGACTTTCATCGTCGAAACGCTGGATGAAACCTGGCAGGCCGCCGGCCTCGAAAGCATGAGCCAGGAAGAGGGCATCGCCTACTGCGAAAAATTGTTCGCGCCCTGGCTCGACGGCCACAAGCTCATCAGCAACGCCACGCACCTGCGCGGCTCGGCCATCTGGATCCGCTTCCCGCGCGTGATCTGCAACGGCTGGGTCCGGTGGAACGAACTGATTACCCCGCGCGGCAAACGCAAGGTGCCGGTGGTGCTGATGGGCGACGCCGCCCATACCGCGCACTTCTCCATCGGTTCGGGCACCAAGCTGGCGCTGGAAGATGCCATCGAACTGGCCCGCTGCCTCGAAGATGCCTCCAGCCTGGAAGCGGGCCTGAAGCATTACGAAGACGCGCGCAGCGTCGAAGTGCTCAAGATCCAGAACGCCGCGCGCAATTCCACCGAATGGTTCGAGAGCGTGGCGCGCTACGCCAGCCTCGAACCCGAACAGTTCGCCTATTCGCTTCTGACGCGCTCGCAGCGCATCTCGCACGAAAACCTGCGCCTGCGCGACGCGGCCTGGCTGGAAGGCTATGAAGACTGGATCGCCTCGCGGGCCGGCGGAAACGCCGCGCAAGGCAAGCAAGGCCCCAGCGCCGCGCCCGATGGCAAGCGGCCGCCCCTGCCCATGCTCACGCCCTTCAAGGCGCGCAGCGTCACGCTGGCCAACCGCATCGTCATGTCGCCCATGGCCATGTATTCGTGCGTGAACGGGGTGCCGGGCGACTTTCACCTGGTGCACCTGGGCAGCCGCGCCATGGGCGGCGCGGGCCTGGTCATGGTCGAAATGACCTGCGTCTCGCCCGATGCGCGCATCACCCCGGGCTGCCCGGGCATGTGGAATGACGCGCAGGGCGCCGCTTTCAGGCGCATCGTCGACTTCGTGCATGGCAACAGCAACGCACGCATCGGCATGCAGCTTGGCCACGCCGGCCGCAAAGGCTCCACGCGCCTGGCCTGGGACGGCATCGACCAGCCCCTGCCCGCGGACAACTGGCCGCTGATCGCGGCATCGGCCCTGCCGTATATCGAAGGCGTGTCGCAGGTGCCGCGCGCCGCCACGCGCGCCGACATGGAACGCATCCGCGGCGACTTCGTCGCCGCCGCCCGGCGCGTCGCCGCCGCGGGTTTCGACTGGCTCGAACTGCACTGCGCCCACGGTTACCTGCTCTCGTCCTTCATCTCGCCGCTCACCAACCAGCGCACCGACGAATACGGCGGCAGCCTGGAAAACCGCCTGCGCTTTCCGCTGGAAGTCTTCCATGCCGTGCGCGCCGTCTGGCCCGAACACTTGCCCATGTCGGTGCGCATCTCGGCGCACGATTGGGTCGAGGGCGGCATCACGCCGGACGACGCGGTCGAAATCGCCCGCGCCTTCAAGGCCGCCGGCGCCGACATGATCGACTGCTCTTCGGGCCAGGTGAGCCGCGACGAAAAACCCGTGTACGGCCGCATGTTCCAGACCCCCTTCGCCGACCGCGTGCGCAACGAAGCCGGCATTCCCACCATCGCCGTGGGCGCCATCTTCGAAGCCGACCACGTCAACGGCATCATCGCCTCGGGCCGCGCCGATCTCTGCGCTCTGGCCCGTCCGCACCTGTCCGACGCTTCCTGGACCTTGCGCGAAAGCGCGCGCGTGGGCTACACCGACGTGGCCTGGCCCAAGCAGTACTTCGCCGGCAAGCGCCAGCTCGAGACCAACTTCGAGCGCGCCGCGGCCTACGCCAAGCTGGACATCAAATGAACGCGCCCCTGGATCAAGCCCTGGCCGGTCGCCACGCGCTGGTGACCGGCGGCGCGCGCGGCATAGGCCTGGCCTGCGCCAAGGCCCTGCTGGCGCGCGGCGCGCAAGTCACGCTGCTGGGCCGGGGCCGCGAATCCCTGCAGGCCGCCGCGGCCGGACTGAACGCTCCCGGCCGGGTGGGCTTCGTGTCCGCCGACATCGCCGACATGGCCTCGGTGCAGACTGCCTTCGAGCAAGCCGCGCGGCAACTCGGCCCGATCCACATCCTGGTCAACAACGCCGGCCAGGCCAGCAGTCAGCCCTTCGCGCGCACCGACGCCAAGCTCTGGCGCGACATGATGGCCGTGAACCTGGACGGCACCTTCCACTGCATGCAGGCGGCCCTGCCCGGCATGCTGGCCGCGGGCTGGGGGCGCATCATCAACGTCGCCAGCACCGCGGGCCTGATCGGCTATGCCTATGTCAGCGCCTACGCCGCCGCCAAGCACGGCGTCATCGGCCTCACCCGCTCGGTCGCCCTCGAAGTCGCCAGGAAAGGCATCACCGTCAATGCCGTGTGCCCCGGCTACACCGAGACTGACATCGTGCGCGACGCGGTCGCCAACATTGTGCAAAAGACCGGCATGAGCGAAGACCAGGCCCGCGCCAGGCTGGCCGAACGCAACCCGCAAGGCAGGCTGGTGCAGCCGGACGAAGTCGCCGACGCCGTTGCATGGCTGGCGCTTCCCGGCGCAGCATCCGTCAACGGCCAAGCCATCTCCATAGATGGCGGCGAAGTGATGACAGGTTGAGACAAGCCATCGCATGAAATCATTGTGAGCCGAGGACCCCGGAGCAATCCGAAGCGCAGCCCCGTCGGGGCGAGCGTCGGAAGAGCGCAGGGCAGCCTCGGCGCCTTAAGAACGCAATAGGAGGCCGCACGAAATGACCGAACAAGAACACACCATGAAGCACCACAGGCGCCCAATGGCCGGCTACCAGCCCCGCAACTTCCTGTGGCAGGTCTCCGACGATCACAAGGTCGCCACTGTCACCCTGAACCGCCCCGACCGCAAAAACCCGCTCACCTTCGACTCCTACGCCGAACTGCGCGATCTCTTCCGTTCGCTGGTCTACGCCACCGACGTCAAGGTCGTCGTCGTCACCGGCGCCGGCGGCAACTTCTGCTCCGGCGGCGACGTGCACGAGATCATCGGCCCGCTCACCAAGATGAGCATGCCCGAGCTGCTCGATTTCACCCGCATGACCGGCGACCTCGTCAAAGCCATGCGCGCCTGCCCGCAGCCCATCGTGGCCGCGGTCGACGGCGTGTGCGCCGGCGCCGGCGCCATGGTGGCCCTGGCCAGCGACATGCGCCTGGGCACGCCCGCGGCCAAGACCGCCTTTCTCTTCACGCGCGTCGGCCTGGCCGGCGCCGACATGGGCGCCTGCACGCTGCTGCCGCGCATGATCGGACAGGGCCGCGCCAGCGAACTTCTCTACACCGGCCGCGCCATGTCCGCCGAAGAAGGCAGCGCCTGGGGCTTCTTCAATGCCCTGCACGAATCGCAAGACCTGGCCGCCGCCGCCGCCAAGCTGGCCGCGCAGATCGCCGCCGGCCCGACCTTCGCGCACGGCATCACCAAGAAGCTGCTGCACCAGGAATGGAACATGGGCGTGGACGAGGCCATCGAAGCCGAAGCCCAGGCGCAGGCCCTCTGCATGGCCACCAAAGACTTCCATCGGGCCTACCACGCCTTCGTGGCCAAGCAAAAGCCCGTCTTCGAAGGAGATTGAGATGCGCGACGCAAGCTGGCTGGCCTGGCCCTTCTTCGACGATGCGCACCGCAAGCTGGCGCACGATCTGGACGCCTGGTGCGAGAAGAACCTGGCGCATGCAGACCACCACGACGCCGATACCGCCTGCAAGCAGCTGGTGCGCGCCCTGGGCGCGGCCGGCTGGCTGCGCTACGCCGTGCCTGCCGGCCCGAACGGCGCCTGGGGCGGGCAGCTGCCGCAGGTGGATTCGCGCTCGGTCTGCATCCTGCGCGAAACGCTGGCGCGCTTCGAAGGCCTGGCCGACTTCGCTTTCGCCATGCAGGGCCTGGGCAGCGGTGCGATCTCGCTCATGGGGGCCGACGAACTGCGCCTGCGCTACCTGCCGCGCGTGGCGCGCGGCGAGGCCATCGCCGCCTTCGCCTTGTCCGAGCCCGATGCCGGCTCGGACGTGGCCGCCATGTCGTGCGCCGCGAAGCTCGAAGGCGACCACTATGTGCTCGACGGCGAGAAGACCTGGATCTCCAATGCCGGCATCGCCGACTTCTATTGCGTGTTCGCGCGCACCGGCGAAGCACCCGGCGCGCGCGGCATCAGCGCTTTCGTGGTGGACGCCGGCACCCCCGGCTTTACCGTGGCCGAGCGTTTCGACCTGATCGCGCCGCACCCGCTGGGCCGCCTGCGCTTTGACAACTGCCGCGTTCCCGTCGGCCAGCGCCTGGGCGAACCCGGCCAGGGCTTCAAGCTGGCCATGATGACGCTGGACATCTTCCGCGCCTCGGTGGCCGCCGCCGCGCTGGGCTTTGCGCGCCGCGCGCTCGACGAAGGCCTGAACCGGGCCCGCAGCCGCCCCATGTTCGGCCAGACCCTGGCCGACCTGCAATTGACGCAGGCCGCGTTGGGCGACATGGACACGGCCATCGATGCGTCGGCGCTGCTGACCTACCGCGCCGCCTGGCAGCGCGACGTGCAGGGCACGCGCACCACGCGCGAAGCGGCCATGGCCAAGATGACGGCCACCGAATCGGCGCAGACGGTGATCGACCGCGCGCTGCAGATGTTCGGCGGCCAGGGCGTGGTGTCGGGCGTGGCCGTCGAGAAGCTCTACCGCGAGATCCGCGCGCTGCGCATCTATGAAGGCGCGACCGAAGTGCAGAAGCTCATCATCGCGCGCGAACTGCTCAAAACCTGATTGCTCAAGTCCAGCGGCCGCAGAGCCGCGGTTACCTGAAGGAGGAGAACACCGTCATGGAAAAATCCGCACACGTCGATACGTTTGCCCGCGATCACCTGCCGCCGCCCGACGAATGGCCCGAGATTCTCGACAGCCCGGACACGCGCTATCCCGCGCGCTTTAACTGTGCGGTCGAACTGGTCGACGCCGTCGCGGCGCGCGGCATGGGCGAACGCATTGCGCTGCGTTGGCGCCAGGACGGCAAGCCCGCGTCGATGACCTACGACGCGCTGCGCCGCTTGACCAACCGCATCGCGCACGTGCTGACCGACGACCTGAAGCTTCAGCCGGGCAACCGCGTACTGCTGCGCGGCCCGAACAACGTCATGATGGCCGCGACCTGGCTGGCCGCGATCAAGGCGGGCCTGGTCACCGTGCCCACCATGCCGCTCCTGCGCGCCAAGGAACTCAAGCAGGCGATATCCAAGGCCGAGATTCACACGGTGCTGTGCGACGCGCGCCTGAAGGACGAAGCCCTGGCCTGCAAGGATCCCGGGAACGAGCACTACTGCCCGGATCTGGAAAAAGTGGTGCTGTTCAACGACGCCGCGCCCGATGCGATCGACGCCCTGGCGGCGGGCAAGCCCGACGACTACGCGGCCTGCGACACGGCGGGCGACGACGTGTGCCTGATCGCCTTCACCAGCGGCACGACCGGCGCGCCCAAGGGGTGCATGCA
>CALGFL010000380.1 GCA_937881145.1 uncultured Bordetella sp. | reverse complement strand
CATCAGATGTCCGGTGGACAGCTGCAGCGCGTGGCCATCGCTCGGGCGGTGGTGATCGAACCGGCGGTGCTGCTGGTCGACGAACCGCTGTCCAATCTGGATGCCCAGCTGCGCAGGGAAATGCGCGTGGAGATACGGCAGATCCAGCATTCGCTGGGTTTGACCGCGGTCTACGTGACTCACGACCAGGAAGAGGCGCTGGCGATTTCCGATCGCATCGCGGTGCTGCGCGGCGGCCGGATCGAGCAGATGGGCACGCCGCAGGAAATCTACCGCACGCCCCGTACGCCTTTCGTGGCCGGGTTCCTGGGCGATTCCAATATGCTGTCCGGCGTGGCGGGCGATTTCGACGGCGCGGCGACGCCGGTGCGAACGTGCGGCACGACGATTGCCGTGCCTGGCAAGGTGGCCGAGTCCGGCGCCAGGGTCCTGCTGTCGATCCGGCCCGAGGCCTTGCGCGTGACCGAGGACAGCCGGGTGCCCTCGCTCGCGGCCAGGCTGGTGCTGCGCGAGTTCCTGGGCGAGATCCAGCGGCTGCACGCCGTCTTGCCCGACGGCACGCCGATCCGCGTCTCGGCGCTGGGCGCCGCGGCCATCGCCGTGTCGGAGGGCTCGTCGTTCGGCTTGTCCTGCGATCCCTCGCAGATCGTGGTGTTTGCGGCGCCATGAAAGCGTTCCGTTTCACCATAGCCGCCATCGCGCTGCTGCTGCTGGCGGTCTTCCTGCTCTATCCGCTGGCGCTGGTGCTCGATGCCAGCCTGCGGTCGGACGATACGGGCGGCTTTACGCTGGTTCATTATCTGCATGTGTTCTCCAGCCGCTATTACAGGCACAGCATAGGCAACAGCCTGGCGGCCGGCGCGCTCGCCACGGTCCTGGCCACGGCGCTGGCGGTGCCGCTGGCATTCTGCCTGGCCCGTGTGCGCGTGCCGGGCAGAACCGTGTTGCTGACGCTGGCCTCGCTGCCGCTGGGTCTGCCGTCTTTCGTCGCGGCCTATGCGCTGGTGCTGCTGTTCGGCCACGCGGGCGTGGTGACCCTGGCGCTGCACCGCATCGGCATTCCGGTGGGAACTATCTACGGCATGCCCGGCATCGTGGCGGTGTTCGCGTTGACGCTATACCCCTATGTGCTGATGCCCACGCTCGCGGGCTTCAAGGCGGTCGACGTTTCGGTGGAAGAGGCGGCGCGCAATCTGGGCGGGTCGCGCTTTTACGTATTTCGCACCGTGCTGCTGCCGGTGGTGATGCCGGCGGTGATGGCCGGCGCGCTGCTGGTGTTCATCGAGACGCTGGAGAATTTCGGCGTGCCGTCCGTGCTGGCCGAAGATCGGCCGTTTCTCGCGGTCGACATCTTCAATCTGTTCGCCGGCGAAGCGGATAGCAACCCGGCCGCGGCGGGCGCATTGAGCACGCTGCTGATCGCCGCCACGGGCCTGATCCTGCTGGCGCAGCGCTATTACCTGGGCAAGCGCCGCTTCACCACCAATGCGCGCACGGCGCCGCCGCCGCTGCCTCTGTCGCGCGGCTGGCTGGCCGCGGCCACGGTCTATAGCTGGGGCGTGGTGGTCCTGTCGCTTTTGCCTTTCGTCGCGGTGCTGCTGATTTCATTCCTGCGCTTTCGCGGCCCGGTGCTGCACTGGGAGGCAAGCCTGGGCAATTATGCCGAGCTGCTCGCCGGGTCCTATCGACCGCTTTACAACACGCTGATTCTGGCCACGGTTGCCGCTTTGGCGGTGACCGCGATCGGCGCGCCGATCGGCTATGTGGTCGCCCGCAATCGCGATCGCCTGACGACGGCGCTGGACGTCGTCGTCATGGTGCCGTTCGCCGTGTCGGGCACGGTGCTCGCCATAGGCCTGATCCTGGCCTTCAATGACCGCCCATTGGCATTGACGGGAGGCTGGCTGATCCTGGTAATCGCCTACGTGGTGCGCAAACTTCCTTTCTGCGTCCGTTCCGCCTCGGCCATCGTGCACCAGATCGAGCCCAGCCTGGAAGAGGCTTCGATCAATCTGGGCGTGTCGCCCTTGCGGACCTTCGCCAGGCTGACCGTGCCGCTGATGACGGGCGGCCTGGTCGGCAGCATGATCCTGGTGTGGATCACGGTAGCTTCGGAGTTGAGTTCCACTATCGTGCTGTACACCAGCCTATGGTCGACCATGACCGTGCGCATGTTCCAGTTCCTGGAGGGTACGGCACCCGGCTCGGCCACCGCGGCGGCGGCCGTTCTGATTCTTTTCACCGCGGTGCCTCTGCTGCTGGTGAACCGCCGGCTTCAGCGCCAGAGCGGTGCGATGCTCTGACTCAGAACCGTGGCAAAGCCGCCGGATCGTGCCGGCGCAGCGCCTGCTTGGCTTTTTCGAAGTCGGGCAATATGTGGCCGACCTGGGTCCAGAAGTCCTGGCTGTGGTTCATCTCGCGCAAGTGCGCGAGCTCGTGCGCGATGACGTAGTCGATGATGTCGGGCGCGAAGTGGATCAGGCGCCAGTTGAGCATGATGGTGCCGTCGCTGGTGCAGGAGCCCCAGCGCGTGGCGGCCGAAGACAGGCGCCAGCGGCGTATGGTCAGGCCGGTGCGCTGCAGGAAATGCGCCAGGCGCGCGCCGAAACGGTCGCTGGCGCGCTGCTGCAGCCAGGCTTGGGCGGCGTCGCGCACGCGGGCCTGGTCGGCGCTGGGCGACAGCGGCAGCCAGAGCGTGTCGCCGTCCTGCGGCTCCTGGGCGCTGCCGGAGAAGAACGCCTGGCGGCGGTCGGCGGCCAGGCCCAGCACGATGCGCCTGCCCAGGTAGGGCAGCTCGCCGCCGCCGGTCCAGCGCGTGCCGGTGAGCGCGAGTTTTTCCTTGCGCTCCTGCCATTCGCGCAGCTTGGCCAGTATCCACTTGGCCTTTTCGCGCACGGCGTCGTCGATCTGCCCCAGCGTGACCCAGTTGGGCGCGGTGATGCGCAGGCCGTCGTCGGCGACGACAAAGCCGATGCTGCGCCGGCGCGAGCGCTGCAGCAGGAAACCGATGGTTTGTTGCGGTGTTTCGACCTCGCGCCAGCGCGAGCCTTCGGGCAACTGGGCGGGGCGGGGCATGGGCACGCGCGCGTCGGGCGCAGCCTGGGCGGGCGTGAGCACCAGCGTGGGCGCGTCATTGGGCGCGACGCGCGCGGGTGCGGGAGAAGCCGGCGCAGGCGTCGCGACAGCAAGGCCGCCGGCCGGTTCGGACGGGCCGAAATCGAACGACAGCGCGAGCTGGTCAGGTGGTGCCATAGCGTTCCGGGTTGAGGGCGCGCATTTCGCCGTCTATCCAGTTGTGCACCTTGCCGTTGAGTTCATCGGCGGTCAGGCCTTCGGACTCTATCGCCGGGCCGATCGAGACGGTGATGAGGCCCGGGCGCTTGATAAAGGCGTTGCGGCGCCAGCATTCGCCGGAGTTGAGCGCGATCGGGATCACCGGGGTTCCGGTGCGCACGGCCAGCATGGCGCCGCCCGCCTTGAAGCGCCCCATCTTGCCGGGCGCCACCCGCGTGCCTTCAGGAAAGACCATGGGCCAGCGGCCTTCGTCCAGGCGCTGCTTGCCCACGCTCACCACTTGATCGAAGGCGTCGCGTCCCTTGCTGCGGTCGATGGGGATCATGGAAAGCAACGCGAGGCCCCAGCCGAAGAAGGGCACGCGATGCAGTTCGCGCTTGTAGATGAAGCAGAGCTGGCGCGGCATGTGGGACGGCAGGAACAGCGTTTCCCAGGCCGACTGGTGCTTGGCCAGCAGCACGGCCGGACCGTCGGGCAGGTTCTCCCAGCCCTTGACCTGCCAGCGTATGCCGCAGATGACGCGCGCGCCCCAGACGGCCAGGCGCGGCCAGCCCACGGTGAGCCGATAGCGCCACGTCGCGGACAGGGGCGCCCAGAGCAGGCAGGCAAAGGCGTAGGGGATGACGGTGACGATCAGGAAAACGGCGTAGATGAAGGATCGTAGCCAGGCCATATTCGTCATGCTCCGGTATTGCGCGCGGTTTTGCCGTCGTTGGCGAGCAACATGTCGACAAAGGCGGGAAGGTCGTTGCAGATTTGCGTGCCGGGCGGCAGGCCGCCCTGGTCGCGCGTTTTGACGCCGTTGCCGGTGAGCGCCAGCCAGGGCGAGCAGCCGGCCGCGTGCGCGGCCTGCAGGTCGCGCAGCGAGTCGCCCAGGCAAGGCACGCCGGCCAGGTCCACGTCGTAGCGGCGGCCGATCTCATGGTACATGCCCGGCAGCGGCTTGCGGCAGGTGCAGCCTTCGTTGGGGCCGTGCGGACACATGAAGACGGCGTCGATCGAGCCGCCCACCTGGGCCAGTTCCTGGTGCATTTTCGAGTGGATGGCGTTGATCGCCGACACGTCGAACAGGCCGCGCGCCAGGCCCGACTGGTTGGTGGCGACGACGACGGTCCAGTTGGCCTGCGTCAGGCGCGCGATGGCCTGCAGGCTGCCCGGCAGGGCGATCCATTCGTCGGGGCTTTTGACGAAGGCGTCGCTCTCTTGATTGATGACGCCGTCGCGATCGAGGATGACGAGCTTCATGATGGCTGCCCCGTGCTTATGCGGCCAGGCGCGACAGATCGGCCACGCGGTTCATCGCGGCATGCAGCGAGGCGAGCAGGCCCAGGCGGTTGGCGCGCAGGGCCGGGTCCTCGGCGTTGACCATGACGCCGTCGAAGAAGGCGTCGACCGGGCCCTTGAGCGCGGCCAGTTCGCGCAGCGAACCGGCGTATTCGCCCGCGTCGAACAGCGTGTCGGAGACGGCGCGCACCTTGGCCAGCACGCTTGCCAGTTCCTGTTCGGCGGCTTCCTTGAGCAGCGCGGCGTCGATGCGTTCCTGCACCTGGCCTTCGGCCTTTTTAAGGATATTGCCCACGCGCTTGTTAGCCGCGGCGAGCGCGGCGGCTTCGGGCAGCGCGGCGAAAGCGCGCACCGCCGCCAGCCGCCTGGCCACTTCGCCCAGTCGCTGCGGGCGCAGGGCCAGCACGGCGTCGACTTCCTGCGCGCTGTAGCCTTGCTCGCGCAGCAGGCCGGCCAGGCGGTCGTAGATGAAGTCGGCCAGCGCGGCGCCGGCATCCTGGATCTTGCCGCCGAAAGCGGGCGCGGCGATCCGGCCGAGCAGAACGTCCAGATCCAGCGGCAGGTCTTTTTCGATCAGCATGCGCACCACGCCCAGCGCGTGGCGGCGCAGCGCGAACGGATCCTTGTCGCCGCTGGGCAGGTTGCCGATGCCGAACATGCCGGTCAGCGTTTCGAGCTTGTCGGCCAGCGCCACGGCCACGCCGATTTGCCCGCGCGGCAGGTCGTCGCCGGCAAAGCGCGGCTTGTAGTGATCTTCGATGGCGTCGGCGACGTCCGTCGCAAGGCCGTCGTTCAGGGCGTAGTAGCGGCCCATGATGCCCTGCAGTTCGGGGAATTCGCCCACCATGTCGGTCAGCAGGTCGGCCTTGGCCAGCTGCGCCGCCTGGTCGGCCTGCTGCGCGTCGATGCCGAGCTGGCCGGCGATGGCCCTGGCGATCGCGCGCACGCGCTCGACGCGTTCGCCCTGCGTGCCCAGCTTGTTGTGATAGACCACCTTGGCCAGGCCCGCCACGCGGCTTGCCAGCGTCTTTTTGCGGTCCTGGTCGAAGAAGAACTTGGCGTCGGCCAGGCGCGGGCGCACCACGCGCTCGTTGCCGCCGATCACGGCGCCGGCGTCCGAAGGGCTGATGTTGCTGACGACGAGGAATTTGTGGGTGAGCCTGCCCTGCGCGTCCAGCAGCGGAAAGTACTTCTGGTTGGCCTTCATCGTGAGGATGAGGCATTCCTGCGGCACGGCGAGGAACTCCTCCTCGAACTGGCAGACCAGCACATTGGGCCTTTCGACCAGCGCCGTCACTTCGTCCAGCAGGGCTTCGTCGGCGATGGGCTTGACGCCGCCGCCGACCTTGGCCGCCGCCGCGTCGAGCTGGCGCCGGATTTCCGCGCGGCGCGAATCGAAGCCGGGTATCACCGCGCCGCGCTCTTGCAGCGTGGCGGCATAGCTGTCGGCGTCCTGGACGACGATGGGGTCGACCGTTGCTTCGAAGCGGTGGCCGTGCGTGGCGTTGCCCGCCGCCAGGCCCAGGGCCGACACGGGCACCACGTGCGCGCCGTGCAGCGCGACCAGGCCGTGCGCGGGGCGCACGAATTTCACGTCGGTCCAGCCGTCGGCCAACTGGTAGGTCATGACCTTGGGGATGGGCAGCCTGGCGATGGCCTCGTCCAGCGCCTTCTGCAGGCCGTCGGCCAGCAGCGCGCCCCTGGCGGTGCTTTCGTAGAACAGGGCTTCGGCCTTGCCGTCGGTCGCGCGTTTGCGATTCTGCACCACGGACCCATTCGCTCCCAGCGCGTCGAGTTTCT
>CALGFL010000379.1 GCA_937881145.1 uncultured Bordetella sp. | reverse complement strand
GTAGAACACGGTCGCCTCACGGAGGTCGCCGGTCACCTTGGCGTCGGTGACGGTCGGGTTGTAGCCCATGTCGATGGCGAATGCCTTCTGCGCGCTCTTGTCCATGGACGCGTTCAGATAGGCATAGGCGCCTTCTTTGTTGGGCGCGTTCTTGGGGATCGCAAACCCCGAGATGTAGATGGGGATGCCTTCGGAGGCGGCGACCGAATCGCAGGCGATGCCGGCGTTCTGCCACTGCACCGTGCGCGCCTTCCACATGACGCCGATGGAGATTTCACCGCTCTTGAGCGCTTGGGCGAACGCCTCGTTGGTGGGGTAGACGCGCGCGCCGGTCTTCTTCACGCCCAGCAGCACTTCCTTGGCCTTGTCGTAGTCGGTCATGCTGGCGCCGTTGGTGGCGGCCAGAGACGCGACCGTGAACATGAACTGGTACTGGATGTCGATGATGCCGTGCTTGTCGCCGTGCGAAGGATCGAAGAGCTCCTTGAACGAGGCCGGTTTCCTGGGATATTGCGCCGGGTTGAGCACGATGACCATGCCCGAATAGATCTGGCCCACGCCGTAGGGGTACTTCATGATGGGCATCAGATTGGCGGCGTTGGGAAGCTTGGCGTAATCCAGCTTGAGCAGCACGTCGTTCTGGTTCATTTCGAACATATTGCTCGCGCTCAGCGCCTGGACGTCGCTCGTGCCGCGCGGCAGGCGCTTCTCGGCCATCATCTTGGAGCGGCGCGGCGCATCGGACGCCTGATCCTGGACCACGTTGATGCCCAGGGGCTTGAGCAGCGGCGTTTCGATATTTTTGGTCAGCAAGTGAGCGTAGTCGCCGCCCCATGTGCCGATCACGACCCGGCCCGACGCGGCATTCGCCAAGGGCAGTCTGCCCAGGCCCAATGCCGCCGCGCCGCCTGCAACCATGCTTTTGAGGACCGTCCGTCGATTCATGCCTTTTGCCATGATGTTTCCTTCAAATGAAAAAAGCAGCCAAGTACGACAGGAAAATGCGTTCAGTCCGCGTAGGCCATGCCGACCTCGCGCGTCCATCCCAGCGAAACCTCGTCACCCACGCGCGGCTCCGCTATGGCGCCCCGGTTGGGTATATGCGCCATGAGCGTGTCGGCGTCGTTCAGGCGCAAGCGCAGCTCGTAGAAAGAGCCCATATAGCCCACGTATTCGACACGCCCCGAATAGTTGTTTTCCAGCGAAAGCGCCGCCGCGCCCACGACGATATGTTCGGCGCGCAGGCCTACCGAGCCTTTGCCGAGCGGCATGTCCCTGGCGCACCGCACGGTCAGCCCGCCCAGGCTGCGGAAGGTGCCCCCACTCGAGAACTCGCCTTCCAAGAAAGACGCCTTGCCGATGAAGCCCGCCACGAAGCGATTGGCGGGTGTCTCGTACAGCTCTTTCTGCGTGCCGGCCTGGTAGACCTCCCCGCCGCTCATGACCACCATGCGATCGGCCATGGTGAGCGCTTCTTCCTGGTCGTGCGTGACCATGACCGTAGTCAAACCCAGGCGGCGCTGCAGTTCGCGGATTTCGACCCGCACGTCCTGGCGCAGCTTGGCGTCGAGATTGGATAGCGGCTCGTCGAGCAGCAGGATGTCGGGCTGCACCGCCAGCGAGCGGGCGATGGCCACGCGCTGCTGCTGCCCGCCCGAGAGCTGGCGCGGATAGCGGTCGTCCATGCCGTCCAGGCGCACCATCGCCAAGGCATCGGCGATCCGCTTGCCATGTTCGGCCTTGGGCACTTTCTGCATTTGCAGGCCGAAAGCCACGTTCTGCACGACCGTCATGTGGGGAAACAAGGCGTAGTTCTGAAATACCAGGCCGCAGCGGCGCTTCCAGGGCGGCAGCATGGTGACATCGCGCTCCCCCACGTGGATCGATCCCGCCGTGGGCATGACGAATCCGGCGATCATGCGCAAGGTGGTGGTCTTGCCGCAGCCTGACGGCCCCAGAAGCACGACGAACTCGCCGTCGCTGGCCTGCAGGTTGACGTCCTTGACGACCGCGGTCTCGCCGTAGTGCTTGCTGAGCTGCCTAATCGAAAGACCAGCCATAAGGTATTAGCGCCCCTTCGACGCGTGGTTATGTGCGAAAACTGTCAGACGATCCGGCTCAGGCGCACGAAGCGGTCCGATGCGATCAGCGCGACCGCGATCAGAAGAATCTGCATCACGGAGACGGCCGCGACGGTGGGATCGATCTTCCATTCCAGATACTGCAGGATGGCGATGGGCAAGGTGGTTTCTCCCGGGCCGACCAGGAACAGGCTCATCTCTAGATTGCCGAACGAGATCACTCCGCCCAGCAATGCCGCCGCCACCAGGCCAGGGCGTATGCTGGGCAGCGTAATGCGCCAGAACACGGCCCAGGGATGCGCCCCCAGGTTCTTGGCGGCCTCTTCGATGGCCGGATCGAGACCGACCAGATTGGCGCCGATGAGCCGCACCACCCAGGGCAGCACCACCAGGGCATGCGCCAGCGCCAAGCCCCAGAAGGAGCCCAGCAATGGCCATTGGGTAAGCATTTCGACCTCGATCTGCGCCACATAGATGGCGGCGCCCAGCACCACCCCCGGCAGGACCATGGGCGTGAGCAGCAGGTTGTTGAAGAAGCCCTTGAACGGCATTTTGGTGCGCACCAGGGCCAGCGCGGCGGCCGTGCCCAGCGCCATGGCCAACAGCGTCGCCATGGCCGTCACCTGCAACGACAGCAGCAAGCCCTGGACGAAGACGTCCTGGCCGAAGACGGCCTTGAACCAGCGCAGGGAGTATCCGTCAGGCGGAAAAGTCGGTATTTCCTGGCGGAAAACCGACATCCAGATCACGAAGACGAGCGGCAGCAAAATGAAGGCCAGCACCAGGGCAGCGCTGGACAAGAGCATGCATCGTCCGAACGAAGGCCTGTACCGCTTGATGCGCGCGGCAGGCGCCGGCGCATTGCCCGCTCTCATGGTCGATGTATCGAGCATCGCCCGGCTCCGGCCTCAGAGTGCGTGCTTGTAGAACTTGCCGCCTTGCATGATGACGGGGATGTGCGCCCCCTGGTCCTGGAACAGCCCCAGGTCTTTGAGCGGATTGCCGTCGATCAGCAGCAGATCGGCGTAGGCGCCCGGCTTGAGCGTGCCCAGCTTGCCTTGCATGCGCAGGATCTCGGCGCCGATCAGCGTGGCCGAGCGGATGATTTCCATCGGCGACAGGACTTCGCTGCGGATCAGGAATTCGCGCGACTGGTCCACCTGCAGCTGTCCGAGCAGATCGCTGCCGTAGGCGACGGGCACTCCCGCCTTCTTGCAGATTTCCAGCGAACGCAAGCCGCCCTCGATGACCAGATCGTTCTTGGCCAGCATGTCGGCGTTCATGCCGAACTGGGCGGCGCGCTCGCGCATGGCGTAATAGGCCACCAGGTTGGCGGTCAGGTACATGCCCTTCTCGGCCATCAGGCGCGCGGCGGCGGCGTCGATGAGATTGCCGTGCTCGATGCCGCGCACGCCGCACATGGCCGCCCGGGTGATCGCCTCGGGCGTATAGGCGTGCGCCGTGACATAGCGGCCGAAGGACCGGGCTTCCTCGACGGCGACGGTGACCTCTTCGGGGCTGAGCTGCAGGGAATCCAGGGGATCGTAAGGCGATGCGACGCCGCCCGACATCATGAGCTTGATGTGGTCCACACCCTGGCGCATTTCTTCACGCACCGAACGGCGCACCGCGTCGACGCCGTCGGACACGTTATGGGTAAACGCCATGGCATTGCAGCACGAACACGACATGCCGCTATAGGTTCTGGAATCGGTGCGGCGGCGCGGATCGGAGTGGCCGCCCGAGGGGCCGATGGGGCGGCCCGCGATAAACAGGCGCGGCCCGGGCAAGTCGCCTTCGGCCACGGCCTGCTTGATGCCCCAGTCGGCGCCGCCCGTGTCGCGCACCGTGGTGAAGCCACGATCGAGCATGGCCTTCATCTGCCTGGCGCCCCGTGCGGTCATCAGCGTGAGGGGCACCTTTTCCAGCGACGGAATCGATACCTCGGACAGGTAGACGTGAACATGAGAATCGATGAGGCCCGGCATCAGCGTCCTGCCGCCGCAGTCGATCACGACAGCGCCGGCGCTGGCAACGGGTTTGTCCGATACCTCCCTGATCAAGCCATCTTCGGTGAGGATCTGATAACCCTCGCGCGGCTCGTCCAGTGTGGGCTCGAGCATCTGAAAATTCTTGAACAGATAAGCGGACATCTCGCGCACCTCTGGTTCAGATTTGAACTGACTAACTTAATTTAATGACCTGGGGCACCATATCCTCGTAAACCCTTGCCGAGCCGTGACGTTTTGCAATAATCCGCTTGCCTGCTTTAGCGCGCGCCACCCGATCCAAAAGGGTTCGGTGATCTTTTCCGCTCAGGACGGACCGGCGTCCGTGGCGCGATGCGCCGGGGAGGCTTGCTTTACGCAATTTCTGCCCGCGGCCTTGGCGTCGTACAGGGCCTCGTCGGCCAGGCCAATGAGCCCTTGCGGCGTCGCGCCGTCGCCGCTGACGCTGGCGACGCCGATGCTGATCGTGACACTCCCGGTCGCGCTGCCGGCGTGGACGATCTGGAGATTCTCGACGCTCGCGCGGACCCGCTCCGCGATCTCCGCCGCCTGCATTTGATCCGCCCCTTCCAGAATCGCGACGAACTCCTCGCCACCGTAGCGTGCGAAGCGGTCCGTCGATCTCTGCAGTACCTGGCTCGCGGCCGCGGTCGCGCGCTTCAATACCTCGTCCCCCGCCTGATGCCCATAGGTGTCGTTATACGTTTTGAATTTGTCGAGATCGAAAAACAGCAAGGACACCGGCGAACCCGTGCGGCTCGAAAGCGCGCAGGCTTTTTGCAGCGAGCGGTCGAAGGAGCCCCGGTTTTCCAGTCCGGTCAGGGGGTCCAGGTGCGCCTGGCGGCGCAACTCGATTTCCGATACCCGTCGATGCGCCAATTCGCGCGCGAAAAGAAAAGACGTGGGCAGGATCACCAGACCAAAAAGCAGCCCCAGCGCGAGCACGAGAAACGATTGGTCTTTCCAGTCTGCAAGGATGTCGTCTTCCGATGGAGAGATATCGACGATCAGAGGAAGATTCCGAACTTGCCTGAAAACGTGCAGGCGCTTGACGCCGTCGAAACTGGTCATTCCCCACAAGAACCCGGATCGCTCTTGCATCAATTTGCGGAAGATCGAGTTCGAGCCGATATTGCGCCCGACAAGGGCCTGGCTGTAGGGCGCCTTTGCCAACAGGCTGCCGTCGGTCATGAGTATCGCCGCCGCACCCAATCGCTTGAGGTCGAGGCCGTCGAGCAGCGATCGGAAGAAATCGAGATTTATGGTTCCGATGACGACACCGGCAAAGCTTCCGTCCGGAGCGCTGACTCGGCGGCTGACGGTGATTTCCGTCGCGCCGGGACGGCGCCGGGACGAATGCGGCGGACTCATCCAGAAATCGAGCCGCGGGTCTTGCCGGTGCACCCGGTACGACTGCCGATCGGATAGATCTGTCGCGGACGAAGAGTCGATACTCGATGAATCGGCGATGACCCGGCCCTGTGCATCGAGTAGGACGATGGTGCCGAAATACCGCTGCGTTGCCGAATTGTCGAAAAGAACCGCGTTGCGCAGATCCGTTGGCAAGGCCATGACCCGGCTGTCTCGCGCGCCGTTTATCGCCGCCTCCAGCGACAGGTTGTATGACTTGACGGTACGGTCGAGGTCTCTCTCGATCGCCACCAGCAGATTGTGCGCGTTCTGCTCGGCCAGTTTGATGGCTTCGAGGTACGACTGATAGGCGATCCAGCCACAAAGGGCGATCACGCTAGCCCAGAGCAGGGTCGCGCTCGCAATCACCCCCTTGGGTGTCAGCATGCGCGAAATCAAGGTCAGCGGGAGTCTGTTGAGTTCGCGATGCATAAAAACCTGTGCGCTCCTGGTCAGGTCTGAGCGACGGCCGCCTCGGGCGCGTCGCGGCCGGTTTGCAGACTGCGCCAGACTTCGTAGATCAGGCCGGGATCATTGGCTGCCAGGCGCATCGGATCGGACAGCATACGCCGCCAGCGGCGCGCACCCGACAGCCCATTGGTCAGACCCAGCATGGGCCGCACCATGACGCGCAGCGGAACGCCCGCTGCCACCTGGCGGGCGGCATAGGCCGTCATGGCGTCGACCACTTGGGCATCCGAAGGCAAACGCACGGAGGGCCAAAACCGCATGGACAGCTCGGACAGGACGCGCGGCGTATGCCAGGCGGCGCGGCCCAGCATCACGCCGTCAAAACCCGCGCCATCGGCCTGGGCCTGCGCGGCGTCGGCCAGGCCGCCGTTGAGCACCACCACGCAATCGGGAAAATCGCGCTTGAGTTGCATGGCCGCGTCGTAGCGCAGCGGCGGAATGTCGCGGTTCTCTTTGGGTGAAAGGCCCTTGAGAACGGCGTTGCGGGCGTGCACCACGAACACGCGGCAGCCCGTGTCGTAGAGTTTACCGACGAAATCGCGCACGAATGCATAGGAGTCGTCGTAGTCCAGACCCAGGCGATGCTTGACCGTGACGGGAATGTCGACCGCGTCCTGCATGGCCTTGACGCAATCGGCCACGAGATCGGGCTCGGCCATCAGGCAGGCGCCGAAAGCGCCCTTCTGCACGCGCTCGGAGGGGCAGCCGCAATTGAGATTGATCTCGTCATAGCCCCATTGCCGGCCCAGCTTGGCCGATCTTGCCAAGGCCTGGGGCTCGCTGCCGCCCAGCTGCAGGGCCACGGGATGCTCGGCCTCGTCGAAGTCCAGATGGCGCGCGACGTCGCCGTGCAACAGCGCGCCGGTGGTGATCATTTCGGTGTAGAGCCGCGCGCGCGGCGCCAGCAGCCGATGGAAATAGCGGCAGTGGCGGTCGGTGACGTCGATCATGGGCGCGACAGACAGGCGCCATGCGTCGGAGGCGGCGGAGAAACTCATCGAAGAATTATCGCATTTTTCATGTCTTATATAAGATATAAGAGTATTGCCAGCGTAGCAGCTTGCCTCTACAATGGCGACCATCCATCGTCTCTCCAACCCCCTTTTTACGCAGACTCATCATGCTCGAAAAGTACCGTCAACATGTCGCCGAACGCGCCGCGCTGGGCATACCTCCCCTGCCCCTGTCGGCTCAGCAGACCGCAGATCTGATCGAACTGCTGAAAAACCCGCCTGCCGGCGAGGCCGACAACCTGCTCGAGCTGCTGACGCACCGCGTTCCGGCCGGCGTGGACGACGCCGCCAAGGTCAAGGCTTCCTATCTGGCCGCCGTGGCGCTGGGCAAGGAAAAGAACGCGCTGATCTCGCGCGCCAAGGCCACCGAGCTTCTGGGCACCATGCTGGGCGGCTACAACGTCTCGCCGCTGATCGAACTGCTCGACGACCCGCAAGTGGGCACCATCGCCGCCAACGGCCTGAAGACGACGCTGCTGATGTTCGATGCCTTCCACGACGTGAAAGAAAAGGCCGACAAGGGCAACGCCAATGCCCGTGCAGTCATTCAAAGCTGGGCCGACGCCGAATGGTTCACCAGCCGCCCGGAACTGGCCAAGAGCCTGACCATCACCGTGTTCAAGGTGCCCGGCGAAACCAATACCGACGACCTCTCGCCCGCGCCCGACGCGACCACCCGCCCCGACATTCCCATGCATGCCCTGGCCATGCTCAAGAACAAGCGCGAAGGCACGGCCTTCCAGCCCGAGGAAGACGGCAAGCGCGGTCCCG
>CALGFL010000378.1 GCA_937881145.1 uncultured Bordetella sp. | reverse complement strand
GGTCACGAAGCTCGCCGGCACGCCTACCGCTTCAATGGCGGTGTCGACCCCGCGTCCTCCCGTCATCTGCATGATCTTTTCGACGGCCTTGCCGTCGGCGGCATTGATGATCTGGGTCGCGCCGAACCTGCTGGCGGTTTCAAGGCGATTTTCATCGAAATCGACCATGATGATCTGCGCGGGCGAATAGAACTGCGCCGTCAGCAGTGCGGCCAGGCCGATGGGGCCCGAACCCACGATGGCGACGGTGGCGCCTGGCTGGACCTTGCCGTTGAGCACGCCGCACTCGAATCCGGTGGGCAGGATGTCGCTCAGCATCACCAACGCTTCCTCGTCCGAATTGGCAGGGATGTGATAGAGGCTCGTGTCGGCATGGGGCGTGCGCACATACTCGGCCTGGGTCCCGTCTATCGTGTTGCCCAGAATCCACCCGCCGGTGGTGCAGTGTGAATACATGCCCTTGCGGCAGTAGTCGCATTTTCCGCAGGACGAGACACAGGACACGATGACCCGATCGCCCGGCTTGAAGGCGGTGACGGCTGCGCCGACCTGCTCGACGATGCCTACGCCTTCGTGGCCGAGAATGCGGCCAGGTTTGCACGTCGGAACATCGCCTTTGAGAATGTGCAGATCGGTTCCGCAAATCGTGGTCTTGACGATTTTGACGACGGCGTCGGTCGGCGCCGCGATTTCGGGTTTGGGACGATCCATAAGGGCCGATTTTCCCGGTCCTTGATAAACGAAAGCCTTCATGATTGGACTCCTTGATTTCGATCGTTTGTTGAATGCGGCATGGATCCTGTCGGCGGCGAGCCCTGGGATCAGAAAACCCCCTGGGCCCTGGCGCTGTAGCTGACCAGCATGTTCTTGGTCTGCTGGCAGTGCCCGAGATTCATCTTGTGGGTCTCGCGGCCGAAGCCGCAATGCTTGTATTCGGATTTCGGCGCGAGATTTTTTGCTGTCCTGGGCATTGTCATCTCCTTGATTCGACGCCAGGTGCGTCCATCGGAAGGCTCCGTTGGAAAAAGACTAAACCTCGGCGGGGACCCGGCCTTGATTCAGATCAAAAGACCGGTCTGGCGATGCCGCGCCCGGCAACGTGTTTGCAAGGCCTGTCTGTGGCGCCGAAATGAGGAACGGGCACCTTTTCAAAGACGAATGGCTTGCCGAATTTCCGCACGACAGCGGCCTTCATGGCTCCGGGCGTGATCGAACCTGCGGGGTATCGAGCGCAATTACACCGATCGGGCCGACTCCAGCGACCACAGTCTCGCCAGCATCGTTCGAGCCGGATCGTCGCCGATCACCGGCGAAACCAGTTCCAGGAATTTTCCGTCCAGTTCGGCGTCGGACAGGGGCAGTTCCGGGTCGCCCTTGCGGTCGGGCTGCACGTGGACCAGTCGCTCGCCGGTAAAAGTCAGGACTTCGACCCGAGCCGATCGTTTTCCTGGAAAAGCCGCGTCGATTTCGGGATCCACGCGCACTTCGATCCGTTCCATCAGCTCGCGCACGCCGCGGTCTTTCAACTGTTCCGGTTCGTAGGCGGCGAGTCGCACACTGCCGCGCGAGAGCGCGGCGGCCACGACATAGTGCATGCTCAGGCGCGCTTCATTGGCGCTCACGGGCTTTTCGTAGCAGGCAATATCCAACGCCGGCTTGTATGTCTCGACGAGCACCCGTGCGATATCTCCGGCTTTCAGCCCGTGCTTTTCCCGCAGCGCGATCGCCGCATCGATGGCCGCGAACGCGTGTCCGCATCCGATGTGGTTCTTGAAAGTGAGGCGGGTGATGTGAAATTCGCTGCCCAAGGTATCGCCTATGCAGGACCAATCCGGCCCGTCGCTCATGGCCTGCCCCAGGCCGGCTTCTCCGTCGAGGATATCGGGCGCGCCCTTGACGCCATGCGCCGCCAGCTGGGCGGCCAGCAGGCCCGCTTCGGCCGCCCTTCCGGCGTGCAAGGGCTTGGACATCGAATCCATGCGAAATGCCTGCTGCAAACCGGCCGTGAACGTCGCGGCCGTGGCGAGCGCGTTGGCGAAAGACGGTCCGCCAAGGCCCAGCACGCTGGCGGCCGCGGCCGCCGCGCCGAAGCTTCCGATCGTGCCTGTGTTGTGCCAGTAGCGATAGTGCGGACGTCCCATGGCCACGCCGATGCGCGTCGATACTTCGTAGCCCAGTATCAGTGCGCGCAGGAAGGACAAACCATCGGCGCCCGAATCCTGGCTGGCGGCCAGCGCTGCCGCGATAGTGGCCGCGCCGGGGTGGTACATCGCGTCGCGGAAACTGTCGTCGATCTCGGCGGCATGCGCCGCCGTGCCGTTGAACAAGGCCGCGGCGCGCGCGGTCGCCGCGCGGCCGTTGCCCAGCCTGGCTCGGCCGCGGTCCAGATCGTCGGCCAGCACTTGTTCCAACTGGGCCAGCGGCGCGGTGGACAGGCCCGGATATAGCGAGGCATGCCAGTCGATGACGGCCCGCTTGGCGTGATGGATGACCTCGGCGGGCAAAACCTGCTTCTTGTATTGCTCGGCGTAGCCGCCGAAGATTTCAGTTGCGTGCATGGTTCGCGTCTCTTTCGCCATGGGTTTGATCGTTCGGCCCGCCATGCGGCAGCCGATTGACCGCGTCAGGTCAAAATGGCTACGCCGTCGGCCGCGCGCACGCCAAGACCCTGCTCAAGCACGAAGACCGGATTGATTTCCGCTTCGACCAGGCGTTCGCCGAGCTGGGCGACCATCCGGGAAAATGCGAGGATGGCGTCGGCCAAAGCCTGCACGTCGGCTTTCGGGCGGCCGCGAAAGCCGTCGAGCAACGGCCAGGTCTTCAGATCCCGGATCATCGACAACGCCTGGGCGCGGCTCAAAGGCCTCAAGCCCTGTTCGTCCTGACGCAGCAGTCTCATGGTGACGTCCTTGAACAGCTCCGCCGTCACGCCGCCCATGCCCAGGAGGATTGCGGTTCCCAGCGCATCCCGGTGCATTCCCAGTATCAGTTCCGTGCCCCCGCAGACCATCTCCTGAACGAGAAATCGCTCGGGCCGCACGCCGCAGCGGGCTTTTACATCGCTAATCATGCGGTCGAGCCGCTCGCCGATGGTTGCGCAGTTCACGTTGACGGCCACCCCTCCGACATCGCTTTTATGAGTAATTTGCGAAGACAGAATTTTGAGCACGACGCGATCGCCCAATTCGCGGGCGGCAGCCTCGGCTTCGCTGGCGCGGGCAACGGCCGCTTCACGGGTGCAAGGCACGCCAAAGCGCGCGAAAAGCTGCTTGGCCTGCAGTTCGTCAAGAGTGCCGCTGGGTAGCAGGCCGACTTCAATCGGGGCGATTGCCGTATCGTCTTGCTCGGTTGGCGTGAAATTGCGCACGCGCAGCATGCCTGCCAGCGCCGCGGTGCAGCTTTCCGCAGATGTAAAAGCCGGAACACCGTTTTGCATAAGCAGTGCGCCCACCTCAGGCGCATGCGGGCTGATATAGGCCAATACCGGCTTGTCGGATTTGGGCAGGCATTCCTTGATGGCGCCGACCATCAGTTCGGGCATGGCCAGGCTGGAAGATCCGACGACGATGACCAGCGCATCGTAGGTTGGGCTGGCCAGCAGTGCGTCGATGGCGCTCCGCAGCAAATCGGGGCGAAGGCCGGCCAGCGTAACGTCGATGGGATTGCGATCCAGCACGGCTTCGCTGCCTGTCTGCAGCGCGCGCAAGGCGTC